>CAXTTH010000033.1:0-11909 GCA_964247035.1 uncultured Acetobacteraceae bacterium | reverse complement strand
GCGCCGCGCCATCCGCGCCGCCCTGGCCGAGGACGGCGTGGCCGCCGAGATGGAGCTGCTGGTGGCCGCCCTGCTGCCCCTCTAGGCCGCGGCGGCAGCTCCCTTCTCCCTCCCCCCTTGCGGGAAAGTGTCGGGGTGAGGGGGTCACGCGGCAGATGCTGGACAAGCGGCGTTCTGGCCGCCCTGCTGGCGGGCCTCAAGGGCCAGTTTCCGCTGTCCATCAACGACCGGCCGGAGATGCGCGAGATCTTCGCGCGCTTTGCCATCCAAAGCGTCACCACCAGCCATAGCATCAGCAGCACCGGATCCATGCGGGCCGCAGGATTGCTCGTCAGTTCCTCACGCGATTCTTGGGCGCGATCCTTGAGCAAGCCCTAAACCGCAGCAGGCGTGGGCTGGAGCAGCACTTCCGCCGGGATCGCCCATGCCCGGTGCAGCGTCCATGCCTGGTTCATGGTAATTCGCCGCTTGCCTTGCAGCAACTCCGAGGCGCGGGAGCGGCTGCCGAGCAGCTTCGCCAGGTCCGCTTGGCCAAGGCCGCGAAAGGCCATGGTTTCCCGGACCGCGCTGGCCGGGTCGGGAGCTTCGATCGGCCAACGGGCGTCCTCGTAGGCCCCGATCAGCGGAGACAGCACGGCGAAGCGCGCCGCCCCGGCGGAACCCGGCGTGGGTTCGTGCTCAAAGTAATGAGCCACCTCGGCCAGCGCCCAGTCGTAGTCGGCTTCAGTCTCGATCGGGCGGACATCCATCACACGGTCTCCGGATTGATGCGGTCATAGGGCGAACGGCAGATGCGGGTCATCTGCTCCACCGCTCTCCTTCGTCAAAGGGAAGCGGCTTGCTGAAGGCCGCCTGACGACGCTACAGAAAAGCTGCCCTGGTCCGAAGAGGCGTTCCCAGTTGCGCTGGCCTTGGACGACGCAGAACCTAGCGGAGGCTGCAGGCCAGTTGCAGCTTCAGAGGTGGTCTTCAACCTCTGCCAGGGTGCCTTGTCTTGCTCTGCTCAGCGGCGCTATGCCAGCAAGGCTCTGGCCCGAGCGTGTAACGGGCGCGCCGGCGACGGCGCTGGCAAGGTCAGCTCGCAGCCTTGACCAGGGCGCCTCTTCACTCGCCTCCGGCGATGATGCTAAGCCTTCGGCGCTCTGGCCCGAGCGATGACTGGGGTTGCTGGTGACGGCTTCGAGGGGTGTGTGTCGCGCTCCCTCCCAGGGCAGCCCTGCCCTGCGGTGGCCAGCCTTGCTGAAAGGCCATATGCCCGACCGCTTTCTGGCTCTCGGCATCGCTGCCGCCTTGGCCCTGGCCTGCACCCAGGCCCAGGCTGCCGGCGGTGTCCCGATGACCGTGCCGTGCCAGCGGAACCTGGATGACGGGCGCGTCCTGCTCAGCGATGACCCGCTGCCCCCGAACCCCCGCTACACGGTCCTGCACTATGCGCCCAGCACGTCCAGCGAGGGCTGGAGCCATGGCCAGTGCGAGATCCTCGTGACTGAGGGCGCGCCCGGCTGAGCCGCTCAATCCCCATGCAATGCTTGACTTGCCCTGTGCCACCCCGTAAACCGCGCCCCTTGGCTCGCTGAAGGGCGAGCCGCAGGGATTGCCGACATCAGAGCATCCGACGCCGCTCGCCCCCCGGGGTAGCCAAGGCCGGATGCCTCGCAAGCAACACCGCGCGGGTGGGCATGGCCCCGCCTCGTGCGGATTTTGGTTTGAGCGGCGGGAGCACCCGGCGCGTGAAGGAAGAGGGCGTATGCCGACCATCAACCAGCTGATCGCACACGGCCGCGAGCCGGCGCCGAAGCGCAACAAAGTGCCAGCGTTGCAGGCCTGCCCGCAGAAGCGCGGCGTCTGCACCCGCGTCTACACCACTACGCCGAAGAAGCCGAACTCGGCACTCCGCAAGGTCGCTAAGGTGCGGCTGACCAACGGGTTCGAGGTGGTGAGCTACATCCCCGGCGAGGGCCACAACCTGCAGGAGCACAGCGTGGTGCTGATCCGCGGCGGGCGCGTGAAGGACCTGCCGGGCGTGCGCTACCACATCCTGCGCGGCGTGCTCGACACGCAGGGCATCGCCAAGCGCCGCCAGCGCCGCTCGCTGTACGGCGCCAAGCGTCCGAAGTAAGGGGAGACACCCGATGAGCCGACGCCGCCGCGCGGTCAAGCGCGACATCCTGCCGGACGCCAAGTTCGGCGACACCGTTGTCACGCGCTTCATGAACGCGCTGATGTACGACGGCAAGAAGTCCAACGCCGAGGGCATCGTGTATGGCGCGATGGAGGTCTTGAAGAAGCGGGGCGGCCCGGCGGCCGATCCAGTCAAGATGTTCCATGAGGCGCTGGACAACGTGAAGCCGGCCGTGGAGGTGCGCTCGCGCCGGGTCGGCGGCGCCACCTACCAGGTGCCGGTCGAGGTGCGGACCGAGCGGCGTCAGGCGCTGGCGATTCGCTGGTTGATCGACAGTGCCCGCAAGCGCGGTGAGCACACCATGGAGGAGCGCCTCTCCAACGAGCTGAACGATGCGGTGAACAACCGCGGCTCGGCCGTGAAGAAGCGCGAGGACACCCACCGGATGGCCGAAGCCAACAAGGCCTTCAGCCACTACCGCTGGTAACTGCGACACTACCTGAAACACTGACCGGGGCGACGGAGCAATACGATGGCCAAGGCGAAATTCGAGCGGAACAAGCCGCACTGCAACATCGGCACGATCGGCCATGTGGACCATGGCAAGACGTCGCTGACCGCGGCCATCACCAAGGTCCTGGCCAAGAGTGGGGGTGCCACCTACACCGCCTACGACCAGATCGACAAGGCGCCGGAGGAGCGGGCGCGCGGCATCACCATCTCGACCGCGCACGTCGAGTATGAAACCGCCAACCGCCACTACGCCCACGTGGACTGCCCCGGCCACGCTGACTACGTGAAGAACATGATCACGGGCGCAGCCCAGATGGACGGCGCGATCCTGGTCGTGTCCGCCGCCGACGGCCCGATGCCGCAGACCCGCGAGCACATCCTGCTCGCCCGCCAGGTCGGCGTGCCGGCGCTGGTGGTGTTCATGAACAAGGTCGATCTGGTGGACGACCCCGAGCTGATCGAGTTGGTCGAGATGGAGGTGCGCGAGTTGCTCTCCTCCTACCAGTTCCCCGGCGACGACATCCCCATCATCAAGGGCTCCGCGGTGATGGCGCTGAACGACAAGAACCCGGAGCAGGGGGAGAACGCCGTCACTGAGCTGATGGCCGCGGTGGACGCCTACATCCCGCAGCCGGAGCGCGCGATGGACCGCCCGTTCCTGATGCCGGTGGAGGACGTGTTCTCCATCTCCGGCCGCGGCACCGTCGTCACCGGCCGTGTCGAGCGCGGCGTGGTCAACGTGGGCGACGAGGTCGAGATCGTCGGCCTCAAGAACACGGTCAAGACCATCGTCACCGGCGTGGAGATGTTCCGCAAGCTGCTCGACCGCGGGCAGGCCGGCGACAACATCGGCGCGCTGCTGCGCGGCACCAAGCGCGAGGACGTGGAGCGCGGCCAGGTGCTGGCCAAGCCCGGCTCCATCACGCCGCACACGCAGTTCAAGGCGGAAGCCTACGTGCTGACCAAGGAGGAGGGTGGCCGCCATACGCCGTTCTTCACCAACTACCGCCCGCAGTTCTACTTCCGCACCACCGACGTGACGGGCGTGGTCAAGCTGCCGGAAGGCACCGAGATGGTGATGCCCGGCGACAACGTGTCGATGGACGTGGAGCTGATCGCGCCGATCGCCATGGACGAGGGACTGCGCTTCGCCATCCGCGAGGGTGGCCGGACCGTGGGCGCCGGCGTCGTCGCCAGCATCCAGAAGTAGAGCGGCGCGCCGCGAGCAGAAGAAGAGTCATGGACAACCAGAACATACGTATTCGCCTGAAGGCGTACGATCACCGCGTGCTGGACAACAGCACGCGGGAGATCGTGAACACGGCGAAGCGTACCGGGGCGCGGGTGCGTGGCCCGATCCCGTTGCCGACGCACATCGAGCGGTTCACGGTGAACCGCTCGCCCCACGTGGACAAGAAGAGCCGCGAGCAGTTCGAGATCCGGACCCACCGCCGCCTCCTCGACATCGTCGAGCCCACGCCGCAGACGGTCGACGCCCTGATGAAGCTCGACCTCGCCAGCGGCGTGGACGTCGAGATCAAGCTCTAAGGACGTGGCTATGAAGGATGGGGCCATGCGAACCGGTTTGATCGCCAAGAAGCTTGGCATGACGCGGATGTTCAGCGAGGACGGCACCCACGTGCCTGTCACCGTGCTGCACCTGGACGATTTGCAGGTCGTGGACGTGCGCACCCGGGAGCGCGACGGCTACACGGCCGTCCAGCTCGGCTGGGGCCGCGCCAAGGTCAAGAACGTGACCCAACCCAACAAGGGCCATTACGCCCGGGTCAAGGTCGAGCCGAAGCAGCGCGTGCGCGAGTTTCGCGTCGACCCTGAGGCTCTGCTGGAAGGCGGCGCAACCTTGTCCGCCGCGCATTTCGTCGTCGGCCAGATGGTCGATGTCTGCGGCGTCACCAAGGGCAAGGGCTTCGCCGGCGGCATGAAGCGCTGGAACTTCCGCGGCCTCGAGGCCTCGCACGGCGTATCGGTGAGCCACCGCTCGCACGGCTCAACCGGCAATCGGCAAGACCCCGGCAAGACGTTCAAGAACAAGAAGATGGCCGGCCATCTCGGCGTCGAGAAGGTGACGACCCTGAACCTGCGCATCGCTGGCGTGGATGCGGAAAAGGGCCTCTTGATGGTCCGCGGCGCAGTCCCGGGCAGCAAGGGCGAGTTCGTGACCATCCGCGACGCGATCAAGAAGGCCCGCCATGCGGATGCTCCGTTCCCGGCCGGGTTGAAGCAGTCCGAGCCCACGACGAGCGCCGTGGAGACGACCGATGCAGGTTGACGTCATCACCCTGGACAACGCCGCAGCAGGTCAGCATGAGCTGCCGGACGAGTTCTTCGCCCAGACCCCGCGCGCCGACATCATGGCGCGCGTGGTGCACTGGCAGCTGGCCAAGCGCCGGGCGGGCACGCACAGCACCAAGGGCATGGGCGAGGTCTCCGGCACCACCAAGAAGCCCTACAAGCAGAAGGGCACCGGCAACGCCCGCCAAGGCAGCTTGCGCGCGCCGCAGTTCCGCACCGGTGGCCGGGTCCATGGCCCGGTCAGCCGCGATCATGGCTACGACCTGCCCAAGAAGGTCCGCCGCCTCGGCTTGATCAGCGCGTTGTCGCAGAAGCAGGCCGAAGGCAAGCTGGTGGTGCTGGACACGGCGTCCGGCGGTGATGGCAAGACCAAGGCGCTCAAAGCCAAGCTCGGCCTGCTGGGCTGGACCTCCGTGCTGGTCATCGACCGCGAGATCGACCAGGGCTTCCTGCGCGCCGCGGCCAACTTGCACCGGGTGGACGCCCTGCCGACCGCGGGCGCCAACGTGTACGACATCCTGGGCCACGACGTGCTGGCGATCACCAAGGCAGGGCTTGACGCCCTGGCGGCCCGCTTGTCCGGCCAAGTGCACGAGGGAGCCGCGGCATGAGCGCCGCCCAGGTGCTGGTGGCCCGCAAGAAGGCGGCCACCATGTCGCGCGAGACGATGTTCAACATCATCCGCGCCCCCGTTATTACCGAGAAGGCGACGATGCTGGGCGACAAGAACCAGGTCGTGTTCCAAGTGTCGCTGGAGGCCACCAAGCCCGAGATCAAGCTGGCGGTCGAAGCGCTGTTCGGCGTCACCGTCCTCGGCGTCAACACGCTCGTGCAGAAGGGCAAGGCCAAGCGGTTCCGCGGCCGCCCCGGCATGCGCTCGGACATCAAGAAGGCCATAGTCCAACTGACGCCGGGGCAGTCGATCGACTTCTCCGCGCGGATCGCGTGAGGCGCTGAGCCATGCCATTGAAGAACTACAAGCCGGTCACCCAGAGTCTTCGCGGCACGGTGCTGATCGACCGCAGCGAGCTTTACAAGGGCAAGCCGGTCAAGACGCTGACCGAAGGCAAGAACAAGACCGGCGGGCGCAACAACCACGGCCGCACGACGAGCTTCTTCCGCGGCGGCGGGCACAAGCAGTCCTACCGCTTCGTCGACTTCAAGCGGCGCAAGTTCGGCGTGTTCGGCAACGTCGAGCGGCTCGAGTACGACCCCAACCGCTCGGCCTTCATCGCCCTGGTACGCTATGCGGACAACGAGCTGGCCTACATCCTGGCGCCGCAGCGGCTCAAGGTGGGTGACGCCGTGGTATCCGGCCCCAAGGTGGACATCAAGCCCGGCAACGCGATGCCGATGGGCGCCATCCCGGTCGGCACCATCATCCACAACATCGAGATGAAGGTCGGCGCCGGCGGCAAGATGGCGCGCGCGGCCGGCACCTTCGCGCAGTTGGTCGGCAAGGACGCCGGCTACGCGCAGATCAAGCTGACCTCCGGCGAGCTGCGCATCGTGCGCGCCGAGTGCATGGCGACGGTGGGCGCGGTCTCCAATCCGGACAACCAGAACCAGTCGCTCGGCAAGGCCGGCCGCAACCGCTGGCTGGGCCGCCGCCCGCACAACCGCGGCGTGACGATGAACCCGATTGACCATCCGCATGGCGGCGGCGAGGGCCGCACCTCCGGCGGCGGCCATCCACGCACGCCGTGGGGCAAGCCGACCAAGGGCTACAAGACCCGCGTGAACAAGCGAACGGACCGCCTCATCATCCGTCGCCGTCCGAAGGGGAAGCACTGACATGGCACGTTCCGTCTGGAAAGGTCCGTTCGTGGACGGTTACCTGCTGGGCAAGGCCGAGACCTCGAAGGCCTCGGGCCGCAACGAGATCATCAAGATCTGGTCGCGCCGCTCGACCATCCTGCCACAGTTCGTCGGCCTGACCTTCGGCGTCTACAACGGCCACCGTTTCCTGCCGGTGCAGGTGAACGAGAACATGGTGGGCCATAAGTTCGGCGAGTTCTCGCCGACCCGCACCTTCACCAGCCATTCGGCCGACAAGAAGGCGAAACGGGGATGAGCAAGCCCAAGCATCCGCGCAGCCTGGCCGAGACCGAGGCGCAGGCCGTGCTCAGCAACGTCCGCGTCAGCCCGCGCAAGCTGAACCTGGTGGCCGGCATGATCCGCAACCTGCCTGCCGGCCAGGCGGTGGCGACGCTGACGTTCAGCAAGCGCCGCATCGCCCAGCAAGTCCGCAAGACGCTGGAAAGCGCCATCGCCAATGCCGAGAACAACCACCAGTTGGATGTGGACCAGCTGATCGTGACCCGGGCCGAGGTCGGCAAGTCCATCGTCATGAAGCGTTTCATGGCCAAGGGCCGCGGCCGCTCGTCCCGCATCGAGAAGTGGTTCAGCCACATCAAGATCGTCGTGGCGGAGAAGCAGGTCGCAGCACCTGCCGCACCCCGGAAGGAAGCCGCGTAATGGGTCACAAGGTCAACCCGATCGGCCTGCGCCTCGGCATCAACCGCACCTGGGACAGCCGTTGGTACGCAGGCACCGACTACGCCCGGCTGTTGCTGGACGACATCAAGCTGCGCGCCTACCTGCGCAAGCGCCTGTCCGGCGCCGGCGTGTCCCGTGTGGTGATCGAGCGCCCTGCCAAGAAGCCGCGCGTGACCATCTACGCCGCCCGGCCCGGCGTGGTGATCGGCAAGAAGGGCCAGGACATCGAGGGGCTCCGCAAGGAGCTGCAGAAGATGTCCAAGGTCGAGGTCACCCTCAACCTGGTCGAAATCCGCAAGCCCGAGATCGACGCCGTGCTGGTGGCCGAGAACATCGCCCAGCAACTCGAGCGTCGCGTGGCCTTCCGTCGTGCCATGAAGCGGGCGGTGCAGTCTGCCATGCGCCTCGGCGCGCAGGGCATCCGCATCGACTGCGGCGGCCGCCTCGGCGGCGCAGAGATCGCCCGCACCGAGTCCTACCGCGAGGGCCGAGTGCCGCGGCACACCTTGCGGGCGGACATCGATTACGGCACCGCGACCGCGAAGACGACCTATGGCACGTGCGGCGTCAAGGTCTGGATATTCAAGGGCGAGGTTTTGGCGCACGACCCGGCGTCGCAAGATCGCCGCGCGGCCGAGCAAGCGCCGCAACGCTAAGGACGGACGAAGATGCTTTCTCCCAAGCGGACCAAGTACCGCAAGGCTCACAAGGGCCGCATTCACGGCCTTGCCAAGGGCGGCACGGCGCTGAACTTCGGCGCGTTCGGCCTCAAGGCGCTGGAGCCCGACCGCGTGACGGCGCGGCAGATCGAGGCGGCGCGGCGCGCCATCACGCGCTCGATGAAGCGCGCCGGCCGCGTGTGGATCCGGATTTTCCCGGACGTGCCGGTGTCCACTAAGCCGGCCGAGGTCCGCATGGGCTCCGGCAAGGGCAGCCCGGAGTTCTGGGTCTGCCGGGTCAAGCCGGGCCGCATCATGTTCGAGATCGACGGCGTGTCGAACGAGCTGGCCCGCGCCTCCCTGGCGCTGGGCGCGGCCAAGCTGCCGATCAAGACCAAGTTCATCGCCCGCCTGGGGGAAGGCTGACCATGGCCAAGGCCGCCGACATGCGCACCAAGACCGCCGATGAGCTGGGCACCATGTTGCTCGACCTGCGCAAGGAGCAGTTCAACCTGCGTTTCCAGCGCGCCACGGGCCAGAACGAGGGCATCGGGCAGGTCAAGAAGGTCCGCCGCGACATCGCGCGCGTGAAAACCATCATGGCGGAGCACAAGCGCTCCGTCTCGGCAGGGTCCAAGACCCTCGCCGTTTCGAAATAAGGAGGGGGCGATGCCGAGGCGCGTCCTGACTGGCCGGGTGACGAGCGACAAGATGGACAAGACCATCACGGTGCTGGTCAACCGCCGCATCATGCATCCGCTCTATAAGAAGTTCATCCGGCGCTCGAAGAAGTACGCGGCCCATGACGAGGCCAATGTCTGTGTCGAAGGCGACACCGTGCGGATCATCGAGTGCCCGCCGATCAGCAAGCGCAAGACCTGGACGCTGCTGGAACGCAACGGCGAGTTGGTTGGCGGCCTGGCCTCCGATGTCGCCGCGGTTGCCGAGGTGCACCACGACGCGCCCGTGCAGGTTTGAGGAGCGGATAGATGATCCAAGTCGAATCGAACCTTGACGTCGCCGACAACTCCGGCGCTCGCCGGGTGCAGTGCATCAAGGTGCTGGGCGGCTCCAAGCGCAAGACCGCCTCGGTGGGGGACGTGATCGTTGTCTCCATCAAGGAAGCCATCCCGCGCGGCAAGGTGAAGAAGGGCGACGTGCATCAAGCCGTCATCGTGCGCACTGCCTTCCCGGTCCGTCGCCAGGACGGCAGCGCCATCCGCTTCGACCGCAACGCCGCCGTGCTGATCAACAAGGCGCAGGAGCCGATCGGCACCCGCATCTTCGGCCCGGTGGTGCGCGAGCTGCGCGGCCGCAAGTTCATGAAGATCATCTCCCTCGCGCCCGAGGTGCTCTGAGCCATGGCCGCAAGGATCAAGAAGGGCGACCAGGTGCTGGTCATCACGGGGTCCGACAAGGGCCGCCGCGGCGAGGTGCTGCAGGTGATGCCCAAGCAGGAGCGCGCCCTGGTGCGCGGCGTCCGCATCGTCAAGCGCCACACCAAGCCGACCGGCATGGGGCAACCCGGCGGCATCGTGGAGAAGGAGGGGCCGATTCACCTCTCCAACCTGATGCTGGTGGACCCCAAGAGCAGCAAGCCGACCAAGGTCGGCTTCCGGGTGCTGGAGGGCGGCGTCAAGGTGCGCGTCGCCAAGGCGACCGGCGAAGTGATCGAGGCGTGAGATGAGCGAAGCAGAGCACACCGTGGCGCGGATGCAGCAACGCTACCGCGACACCATCCGTCCGGCGATGCAGCAGCAGTTCGGCTACAAGAACCCGATGGAAGTGCCCCGGCTGGAGAAGATCGTCATCAATATGGGCGTCGGCGAGGCCGCCGGCGACCAGAAGAAGCTGGATGCGGCGGTCGGCGAGCTGACGCTGATCAGCGGCCAGAAGCCGGTCAAGACCAAGGCCAAGAAGGCGATCGCCGGGTTCAAGATCCGCGAGGGCCTGCCGATCGGCTGCAAGGTGACGCTGCGCAAGCAGCGCATGTACGAGTTCCTGGACCGGCTGGTGACGATCGCGCTGCCGCGGGTGCGGGACTTCCGCGGCATCCCCGGCAACAAGGGCTTCGACGGCCGCGGCAACTTCGCCATGGGCCTCAAGGAGCAGATCATCTTCCCCGAGATCGCCTACGACAAGATCGACTCGGTGCGCGGCATGGACATCGTCTTCGTCACCACGGCCAAGACCGACGTCGAGGCCAAGGCGCTGATGAAGCATTTCGACATCCCGTTCGCGGGCGAGGCGGGCCAGCAGGCCCAGGCTGCCTGACCCAGGCGGCCGAAACCCTGATCAGATCGCGGAAAACGGCCGGGTGATCCCGGCAGGTTCCAAGGAGTGAGTGGCCATGGCGAAGGTTTCCCAAGTCAACCGCAATATCAAGCGCGAGCAGATGGCGGTGCGGGACAAGAAGAAGCGCGCGGCGTTGAAGTCCGTCATCATGGACCGCGACGCCGCGGTCGAGGAGCGGTTCGACGCCTCGCTCAAGCTTGCCCAGTTGCCGCGCAACGGCGCCGCGGTGCGGATCAAGTTGCGGTGCGCGCTGACCGGCCGCTCCAAGGCGAACTACCGCAAGTTCAAGGTGTGCCGCATCGCGTTGCGGGACCTCGCCAGCGCCGGGCAGATTCCTGGCATGGTCAAGGCAAGCTGGTAGGAGCCGAGCCATGTCGATGTCCGACCCCTTGGGTGACATGATCACCCGCATCCGCAACGCCCAGCGCGCCCGGCACTCCGCCTGCGTGGCGCCGGCCTCCAAGCTGCGCGCCAACGTGCTCGACGCCTTGAAGCGCGAGGGCTTCATCCGTGGCTTCGCCAGCGAGGAGCTGCGCCCCGGCGTGGGCCAGTTCCGCATCGAGCTGAAGTACAACGAGGGCGAGCCGGTCATCAAGGAGATAACCCGCGTCTCCAAGCCGGGCCGTCGGGTGTATTCCAAGATCGCCGAGCTGCCGCGGGTCTATGCCGGGCTGGGCGTCTCCATCCTGTCCACGCCGCGCGGCGTGCTCAGCGACGCGGAGGCCCGCGCTGCGAATGTCGGCGGCGAAGTCCTCTGCCGCGTGTTCTGAGGAGAGCAGCATGTCACGCGTAGGCAAGTACCCCGTTCCGATCCCGGCCGGCGTGGAGCTGGCCATCGTCGGCAAGACGTTGACCGCCAAGGGCAAGCTGGGCGAGCAGTCCTTGCAGCTCACCGACGGCGTCACCGCGACGGTGGAGGACGGCAAGTTCTCGGTCGTGCCGAACGGCAAGGAGCGGTCCGCCCAGATGATGTGGGGCACCACCCGGGCGCTGGTGGCGAACATGGTGCAAGGCGTGTCCACCGGTTACGCCAAGACCATGGAGATCCAGGGCACCGGCTTCCGCGCCGCTGTCAACGGGCCGAACCTGGTCATCAACCTCGGTTTCAGCCATGACGTGGTCTACCCGGTGCCGAGCGGCATCAAGATCACCACGCCCCGGCCGACGGCGATCACTGTCGAGGGCGTGGACAAGCGGCAGGTAGGGCAGGTGGCGGCCGAGATCCGCGCATACCGCCCGCCGGAGCCCTACAAGGGCAAGGGCGTGCGCTATGACAACGAGGTCATCCGCCGCAAGGAAGGCAAGAAGAAGTGAGCGGACAACGCGATCTGCGGGAGCGCCGCCGCGAGCGGCTGCGCTACCAGCTCAAGAAGAAGTCCGGCGGGCGGCCCCGCCTGTCGGTGTTCCGGTCGGGCAAGCATATCTATGCCCAGGTCATCGACGACAAGCAGGGCCATACCCTCGCGGCTGCCGGCAGCCTCGAAGCGGCGGTGCGCGCGGATTTGCGC
>CAXTTH010000032.1:0-12408 GCA_964247035.1 uncultured Acetobacteraceae bacterium | reverse complement strand
CCCCACCCCCGCGCGCGTGGGGTTGGCGGGGGTGGAAGAAAACGGGTGTGGGGGCGCCCCCGGTGCCAGAGTAAGCCCAGGGCTTCGCCCCGGACCCCACCAGAGGACGGGGTCCTCTGGACACCTTCGGTCAGGACAGGAGAAGCCCTACTATCGGGTGACGAAGTCGATCATGGTCATGCCGAGCAGGATGCTGAGCCAGCAGAATCCCACCACCGCCCAGAGCTGCAGCACTGGCTGGTCCTCGCGCACCTCCATGGTGAACAGCAGCACGGTCACCATCATGCAAAGCGTCAGTCCCGCCTCCAGGTAGGAGGCCACGCTCGACGGGACCAGCGCGCCGAGCAGGATGATGCCGGCGAGGAAGCACAGCAATGCCACGAAGGCGAACACTGGCACCCGCATGTGACGCCAGATCTCGCGCTGGTCCTCGGCGTTGGGCAGGTCCAAGTCCAGGTTCATCGCCCGACCACGTAGAGCACGGGAAAGGCAATGATCCAGACCAAATCGATGAAGTGCCAATACAGGCCGTATACCTCGATCCAGTTCTGGTGCCGCCGCAGGAAGTTTGGCTGACTCGCCCGCCGCGTCATCCACAGCAGGATGGCGATGCCCGTCGTCAGGTGGAAGAAATGCAGCCCGGTGACGGCGAAGTACAGGTTGACGAACAGGGCGGCGGCCGGATCGTTTTCCAGGGCAAAAGGGTGGGTGATGAACGGGATCATGTGCTCATCGTAGTCGGCGTAGTACTCAAAGCTTTTCAGCACCAGGAATAGCGTGCCGAGCGCCGCCGTCGCCAGCATGCAGCGCACCATCCAGCGCTGCCCGCCGAGGCGGGACATCACGATGGCGCCGGACATGGTGAGGCTGGAGCAGATCAGCACCACGCTGTTGACCGCGCCGATCCAGAACTTCAGGTGCGAGACGGCGGCCTTGACCGAGTCCGGGTGCTGGTAGTGCAGCACCAGGGCCACGCAGAAGCCGCCGCCGAACAGCAGCAGCTCCGTCACCAGCCAGGCCCACATGCCGAGCTGACCCGCCTCGCGCTGCTGCGCTGCGTTGGTGAAATGCCCTTCGACCTCGATTCCGACCGGCAGCCCGATCGCCCGCATTCCCATCAGGGACGACCTTGCGCCGGGGCGTTGCCGATCGGTTGGATCGGGTAATCGTACGGCTCGAAGTCAACCGTGGGCGGCGCCAGGAAATTGTGCGTCGGTGGCGGCGAGGTGGTGGTCCACTCCAGGCCCTTGGCGTCCCACGGGTTGGACGGCGCCTTGCGGCCGTAGAACAGCGACCAGACCAGGTACACCATCGGGAAGATGTAGCCCACCGCCAGGATGGTGGCTCCGGCGGAGGACATGACGTTCAGCAACTGGAACTCCTCCGGGTACTCGTGGTAGCGCCGCGGCATGCCGAGATAGCCGAGCAGGAATTGTGGGAAGAAGGTCACGTTGAAGCCAATGAACATCAGGAAGGCGCCCACCAGGCCCCAGCCCTCCGGATACATGCGGCCGGTGAACTTAGGCCACCAGAAATGCAGCCCCCCCAGGAACGCCAGCACCGTGCCGCCCACCATGATGTAGTGGAAGTGCGCCACCACGAAGTAGGTGCCGTGCATGTGCTCATCCAGCGGCAGGGTGGCCAGGAACAGCCCGGTCAGCCCGCCCAGCACGAACAGGCCAATGTAGCCCATGGCGTAGAGCATGGGCGTCTTCAGCCGGATGTTGCCTTTGTAGATCGTGGCGGTCCAGTTATACGCCTTCACCGCCGACGGCACCGCCACCGTGAAGCTCAGGATGGAGAACACCAGCGCCGCCGTGTCGCTCTCGCCGTTGAAGAACATGTGGTGGCCCCACACGAAGAACGTGAGCGAGGCGAGCGCGATGCTGGCATAGGCGACGAAGCGGTAGCCGAACAGCTTCTTCTGCGCGAAGCACGGGATGATTTCGCTGATCACCCCCATGCCAGGCAGCAGCATGATGTATACCGCCGGGTGCGAGTAAAACCAGAACAGATGCTCGAACAGCACTGGGTCGCCGCCGAGCGTGGGGTCAAAGATGCCGATGCCGAACGCCCGCTCCAGCAGCAGCAGCACCAGGGTCAGCGTGATGACGGGGGTGGCGAGCAGGAAGATCAGGCTGACGGCGTAGTGCGCCCATACGAAGATCGGCATGCGGAACCAGGTCATCCCCGGCGCGCGCATGGTGTGGATGGTGACGACGAAGTTCAGCCCGGTGAGGATGGAGGAGAAGCCGACGATGATGACGCCGAACAGCGCCGGGATGACGTAGGTGTTGCTGAACGTGCTGCTGTATGGCGCGTAGAACGTCCAGCCGGTGTCCACGCCGCCGACCAGCAAGTCCGCCAAGGTGAACAGCGAGCCGCCGATGAACACGTACCAGCTCAGCAGGTTGAGCCGCGGGAAGGCAAGGTCCTTGGCGCCGATCATGATCGGGATCAGGAAATTGCCGAAAGTGGCCGGGATGGAAGGGATAAGGAAAAACCAGATCATCACCACGCCGTGAACGGTGAACAGCTTGTTGTAGGTGTCGTTGGTGAAGATGCTGCCGTCTGGCACCACGAGCGACAGCCGCACCAGGCCGGCCGCGATAGCGCCCACGATGAAGAAGCCAGTGATGGTAGCGAGGTAGAGCAACCCGATCCGCTTGTGGTCCGTGGTGAAGAACCAGGACCGCAGCGTGTGCCTCTCATGCAAGTAGTCGGGGGGCCGGCCGATAGTGGCGTGCGCGGTGGCCGGGTCGCGCAGGGTGGTGTCGAGAGGGCTCATCGCGGCTGCTCCGTCTGGCTGCTCGCATCCTTGATGTAATCGATCAGCCGGACGACGTCGTCCTCCGGAATCTGGCCCTTGAAGGCCGGCATGATCTGCTTGTAGCCGGCGATCTTGTTGTGATCCGGGTTTAGTATCTTGTCTCGAATGTATGTGGTGTCCGCCGCCACCGTGCCGCCTTCCTCAAGCGGCACCTCCTTGCCGAACAGCCCGACCAAGGAGGGTGCCCGGGCGGTGTCGTTGGACTGGTGGCAGCCGCTGCAGCCGTAGCTGGCGTAGATCTTCTCGCCCGCCTGCACCATGTTCGGCCGGGTGCCCTGCTGGCTGAGCCAATCGCCGTAGTCCGCCGGCGTCATGACATAGAGCAGCCCGCCCATCACCGAATGGTCGGTGCCACAGAACTCGCTGCACAGGATATGGTAGATCCCGGGCCGCTCCGCCTTGAACCAGAGCTGCGTGTAGCGGCCCGGCAGCGTCTCCATCTGGGCGCGCAACGCCGGGATGTACAGCGAGTGAATCACGTCCTGGCTGATCATGTTGATCAGGATCGGCTCGCCTGTCGGCACGTGCAGGTCGTTGATCTCCGCCTGCCCGCCCGGGTGCTGGAATTTCCACATCCACTGCCGCCCGATCGCCTCGATCTGGGTGGCATTGGCCGGCGGGTTCTTGTGGCCCACGAACATGCTGGCGCCCCACGCAAAGAAGATCAGCGTCAGGGTGAACGGGACGAACATCCAGCTCAGCTCCAGGATGCGGTCGCGGGTCTCGGTGTAGGCGCGGTTCACCACTCGGCCGTCGCGGTAGCGGACGGCGAACAGCGTGATTGCGAAGAAGATCGGCACCACCAATACCAGCGTCAGCGCGGTGAACGACCAGATCAGGTGGTCCATCTCCGCCGCGCTGCCGGAGGCTGAAGGTGGCCAAAGGGCAAGCGGGTTGGGACTCGGGTTCATGGTGCAGTGTCCAGCGGATGGCCCAGGATCAGCGTCATGGCGCGTTCGATCGGGATACGTCCGTGCATGTGGTTAGGATCGTTCCAGGCGTAGTTGTCGAGCAGCACGTTTTCCCGGCCGTGCAGCGCTGCAAGCTCCTGCACCGGGTTGGCCTGCAACGTCGGTGCGGCCGGCTTAACGTGAACTTGCTGCTCCGCCGTCAGCCGGGGCCGGGCATGGTCGTAGTCATGCGTCAGGAACACGCGCAACGCGATCATCCCGCCGAACGCGACCGCAGCGCCTGCGCCAAGGCCTGCGATCAGCTTGCCGACCGTCCCGGCGCTGATATCCTCCGTCTCGTGGCCGGATTGTGCGGCCGACTGGCTTGGCGGTTCAACCGGCTCGCCGCGGCCAAGCTCGCCGTTGTCCAGCGGCTCGTCCACGCTGTAAGCCTGCTCCGCGGGCGACAGGAACGAGATTTCCTTGGGTGCCACCGGCTCCGGCGCGGCCTTGCGGCGCAGCCCGACCCGCATCGCCACGGTGATCCCGCCCACCAGCAGTGCCGCCCGCGCCGCCAGCCCTGCGGCCACGCCAGCCACTGTGGAGCCGTCCCGTGATTCAGGCTGCTTCACGGTGCAATGTCCCTCCCTCGCGTGGCAGGGTCAGCAGCAGCAGGCCCATCAGCAAGCCTCCCAGCCCGATTACGGCAAGCGCGTCCGGCAGCGTCACGACGAAGCTGCCCCGGAACGCCGGCGTCACCAGCCATAAGGTCTCGGCCAGGTGCAGCGCCAGCAGCATCGCCGCCACCGTGGCCAGCACCGCCGGCAGCTTGGCCAGCGTGGTGGGCAGCAATCCCAGCGCCACGATGCAAGCGGCAACCCCGAACCAGACAGTGAAGCTGCCCAGGCCCGGCGTGCGTGCCGTATACCACATCACCTCATGCGGCAGGTTGGCCGACCAGATGACTAGGAACTGCATGAAGTGCACGAACCCCCAGGTCGCCAGCAGCACCGCCAGCAGCAACCCGAGCCCGCTCAGCGGCCCTGCCGCTCGCGTGTTCACTGCCAGCAGGAAAGCAGCCAGGCAGGCAGCGACGCTGATTTGCGAGGCCATCAGCAGCACGCCGAATGCCGAGGAGCCGATGCCCGGTTGCAGAGCCAGCACCCAGTCCACCGCCGCCAGGCTTACTAGGCAGACGTGCAGGGCGAGTCCCGCCATCGCCAGGCCGCGGCGGGGGGTGGCCGGCGGGCGGCTGAACAGCACCGCCAGCACGGACAGCACGGCCAGGATCACCACGGCGCGGGCGATGAAAAAGCCCGGCGCCATCCAGGCCGCCGGCAGCGGCGAGTCGATGCCCGGCCGGCGAAACAGGGACGCCGTGCTGAACAGCACCGGCAAAGCCAGCGCGGCGCCTGCTGGCAGCAGCAGGCAGGCCCGGCGCAGCGTCAGCAGCGCCGGCCACTCAGTCCGGCCCAGTGCTTCCAGCCCCATCACCAGCGGCAGCGCCCCGAACGGCGCCGCTATCCAGAACAGCCATGCCGCAAGATAAGATGGCATGACGTCGGCATCAGCCAGCGCCATCGCCACCCAGCCCGCGGCGGCCAGCAGCCCGACGGCGATTGCCAGCAGCGGCGCCAGCCTCACTTGGCGGCTTCCAAAGAGCGTTGATCCGCCTCGGGCAGGCTACCCGGCGCGCTGTTCTGGCTCAGTTGCAAGGCGCGGATGTAGGAGATCACGGCCCAGCGATCCTCGGGGGAGAGCCGGTCCTTGTAGCTGTACATGGCGCCATAGCCGTTGGTGATCGCCTCATAGAACAGTTGCGCCTTGGCATTGCGCAGCTTGCCTGCCACGAAGGAAGGGGGGTGCGGGAAGCCACGTTGCACGATCATGCCCTCGCCGTTGCCGGCGCGGCCGTGGCAAGGGGTGCAGAAGATGCCGTAACGCTGTTCGCCGCGGTCCAGCAGCGCCTGGGTGATGATAGCGGGTTCGGCGGCAGGAGCATAAGGCGCATCCCGCGCCACGGTGTTGACCACGGGCGGGCGCATGGAACTCTGGTTCTTGAAAAACACGACCTTGTCCCAAGTCCGCGTGGAGTCCTGGGTGTACATGTCCGCCCGCTTGCAGGCGGAGAGGAGGGGCAGCAGGCACAACGCCGTGACGAGAGCCGGCCTCATCGGGGCACCCGGCTGATGCGGCGGGGCTGCATGGTCAGCGCGGTCAGCGCGTCCTCCACTTTTTCGGCGTCGAAGCTCTCGTCGCCAGCCTCCACGGCCACGAAGAAGCGGTTCTCGGTGACCCGGGTGAAATACGGGATGTTGAACGCCGGGTGGTTGAGCCGGGGCAGGCGGCTCAGCGCCAGCATGACGCCGAACACGGTCAGCGCTCCCAGCAGGCAGCCGAACGACACGCTTGGCACGACGAAGGATGGCCAGCTGAACAGCGGCCGCCCGCCGATGTTGAACCGGTAGCCCACGATGGTGCCGTAGGTGCACAGCCCGAACATCGCGCCGGCCCCCAGGAACGCTGCGCCCACGCCGAACGGGAACACCGGCTGCCTCGGCGCCTTCAAGGCCGCCGCCGCCGCCGCGATCGGCACCGGCGAGTAGGCATCAAGTCGGCCAAGGCCACGGTCCCGCAGCGCCAGCAAGGCGGCCACCATCGCATCCGACGTGTCGAACTCCGCGCTGACGCCCCAGAGCGGGGAGCCCGAGCTGTGCTGCGCGTCAGCCACGCCGCGCCGCCATGTTGGGCGCCGGAACGGCGACCGGGCCGGGAATCAGGGTCCGCATGCCGACGATCGACAGCACCGGCAGGTAGCGCAGGAACAGCAGCAACAGGAACATGAACAACCCGACAGTGCCCAGGAATGTCGTCACCTCGATCAGGTCGATCGAGTAGGAATGCGCCGCCGAAGGCAGGAAATCGTGCTGCAAGGTGATGACGATCAGCACGAAATGATCCGCCCACATGCCGAACGCCACCAGCAGCCCGATCAGGAACAGCGCCACCGCCGAGCGGCGCACGGCGTGGAACCAGAACAGGTGCACCGGCGCCAGAGAGCACAGGATCACGGCCCAGGTGGACCAGGCGTTTGGCCCGGTGAAGCGATGCTTCATGACGGCGGAGTTGAACCCGGTGCCGCCCAGTGCTGCCGTCGCGTAGTCGGCGACGTAGCAGTACAGGTTCGCCATCCCCAGCCCGAGCAGCAGGATGCCCAGCATGTCGAAATGCCGCGGGGTGATGAAGGGCCGCAGCGGGAATACCGCCCGCATCGTCACCAGGATGGTGGAGACCATGCCGATGCCGGCGAACAGCGCGGCGAACACGAACGACACCGGCGCCAGCACGTCGTGCCAGCCGGGCTCCACCGTGCCGGCGAACATCACCGCAGCGCCCGTCTGCAACGCCACCACCACGATCACGCCGAAGACCGCCAGCATGTGGTAGGCATGGCTCCAGCGCTGCCAGTGCGTCACCGAGCCGCGCCAGCCCAGGGCGATGATGCCGTAGAGCTGCGCCTTCAACACCCGGGTCCAGTTGCCGGGCCGGTTGGCATACAGCTCCACCCGGTCCACCGCCCGGTCCCGCATGGCCGCCAGGTCCGGCATCATGCCAACGTACCAAAAGGCGAGCGCGATGCCGAGGAAGCTCACGATGTCGATCGCATCCCAATACAGCGGGCTGCGGAACTGCGGATACAGCAGGAAAGTATTGGGGTAGGGCAGGTTCCAGTAGAAATACCATGACCGGCCGAGATGGATGATCGGATACAGCCCCGCCGCTGCCGCGGCGATCACCGCCATCGCCTCCGTGATGCGATTGACCGCGCCGCGCCACTCGGCCCCCAGCAGCAGCAGCAGCGCCGAGGTCATCAACCCGCCGCACGCCACGCCGATCCACCAATCGTAGCCCACGATGTCCAGCGCCCAGGTGACGGGCACGTTGTTGCCCCAGACGCCGGTGCCCTCGTACAGCACCCAGAACACGCTGGCCGCCAGCATGCCCACCAGCGCCAGCGAGACCGCGAAGGCATACCACCAGCGCATCCCGCCCTCGTGGCCGAATGCCACGTCAGTCACCTCGTGGCCCACCGAAGTCCAGTTCTCGCCGGGGGCGATCAGCGGGTCGTGCGGGCGCTGCGTCGTGACGCTCATGTCATCCCTCTCCGGTCTCGGCCGTGCGGCGCGGCGCGCGCTCGGCCAGGTAGGTGGTGCGAGGCCGCACGTTCAGCTCGCCCAGCAGCGCGTAGTTGCGCTCGTCCGCCCGGGCGGCCGCCACCGCCGTGCCCTCGCCGGCCAAGTCCCCGAAGGTGATGGCGCGGGTGGGGCAGGCGGTCTGGCAGGCGGTCTGAACCTGGCCGTCCAGGATCGGCTGATTCAGCCGCCCCGTGCTGATCCGCGCGCTCTCGATGCGCTGGACGCAGTAGTTGCACTTCTCCATCACCCCGCGGGAGCGCACGCTCACCTGCGGGTTGCGCTGCAGCTGCAGGCTAGGCGCAGCGCCGCTGGTGTAGTCCAGCCAGTTGAAGTGCCGCACCTTGTAGGGGCAGTACCCGGAGCAGGCGCGGGTGCCGATGCAACGGTTGTACACCATCAGGTTCAGGCCCTCGCTGTCATGCAGCGTCGCCTCCACTGGGCAGCCCACCTCGCAGGGCGCATCCTCGCAGTGCATGCACGGCACCGGCTGGAAATGCGTCTTGGGCGCTTCCACTGGTCCCTCGTAATAGCGGTCCACCCGCAGCCAATGCATCTCGCGGCCGAGCGCCACCTGCTCCTTGCCGACCACGGCGATGTTGTTCTCCGACTGGCAGGCCACCACGCAGGCGTTGCAACCGATGCAGGCGTCGAGGTCGATCACCATGCCCCAGGCGATCCCGTCGCCGCCGTGCTTCGGCGAGCTATAGATCGTCGGCTGCGTCCAGCTCTCGGTCTCCCCGGCCGGCGCGTCGCCCTCGTGCTGCACCCGCACGAAGTCATGGCCTTCCATCGTGCTGTGGTCTTGCGTCGTGGCGAATGAGGCCCGGCGTTCCGTCTTGTGCAGGCTGACGCCCTGCACTTGCCAGGCGTCATCCGTGGCGCGCAACGCATAGGCATCGTAGCCCCAGCCGGTCGAGACCAGCTCCGGCACGGTGCGGCCATAGCCCAGCGTGGCGCTCACCACCCCGTCCGCCATGCCCGGCAGCACCCAGACCGGTCCTTCGATCTCCCGCCCCGACGCGGCCAGGGTCACGATGTCCCCGGTCGCCAGCTTCTCGCGCGCGGCCAGCGCCGGGCTGACGTGAAGCGCGTTCTCCCAAACCAGCTTGGTCAACGGCTTGGGCAGCTCTTGCAGCCAGCCGTTGTTGGACTGCTTGCCATCCCACACCGTGGCGTCCGGGCGAAACACCACCGTCAGCCCGTCCGGCATCGCCCCAGCCGCGGCCACCTGCGCGCGCGGCAGCAGCGTCACGCCCTGCGGCGGAAAGGCCGACCCGGCGAAGAAGCCGCTCAGCAGCGCCTTGCGCCACCAGTTAGCGAACACGTCGTCGTCAGGCTGCGTGCCGTGCCAGTGCTCCTTCGTCAGCCGCTCGGCGCCTTTCGGCTCGGCATCTGCCAGCACCGACAAAATCTCGGCAGCCGACTTGCCGTCGAATAGCGGCTCGATCATCGGCTGCACCAGTCCGGCCGTGCCATCGACCGAGCGCGCATCGCCCCAGCTTTCCAGCGGGTGGGCCAGTGGTAGCTGCCAGTCAGACCGCAGCCCCGTCTCGTCCTCGAACAGCCCGGCATGGATCTTGAGCGGCACCTTTTGCAGCGCCTCGCGAAAGCCCAGCTCGCCCGGCGCGTCATAGGCCGGGTTGGTGTCCAGCATCACCAGCGTTTCGACCTCGCCGGCCTTCATCGCCGCCACCAGGTCGGCCAATGGCTCCCCGGGCTGCACCACGGGAGCGGTGTAGAACACGCTGCGCCCCGTGTTGCCGAGCGCCGCGTTCAGCCTGTGCACCGCCTCCTGCACCACTGCCGGCGCCGTGCTGCCGACGAGCACCAGGCTGGCGCCGCGATTCGCATGCAGGGTAGCGGCTGCGCGGGCGCGCCACTGCTCCAGCGCCGGCGCACCGGCCGTCGCCGCAGCAGGGGCCGCCAAGTTCGCCGCATCGGCTAGCAAGCCTTGCGCCAGGGCCGCGACCTCTGCCGGAGTCGCCACCAGGGTGAAGTCAGCCTTGGACGAGGTGAGGTTGGGCACCGACCCGGCGTGATGCATCGCAAGCAGCGACCCCGCCTTGGCTGAAGCCTGCCGCGCCTGCGCCCAATCGAGCGAGGCGCCGACCTGCGCCGGGCCGGGATCGAGGAAATCACCGTCCAGCGAGACCAGCACCTTGGCCTGGTCAAAGCGGAATCGCGTCTCCAATGGCTGGCCGTAGGCGCGCCGGGTGGCCTCGTAGCTGGCCGTGCGGTCTACCGGCGTATGGCTGTGCCAGTGCATGGCGGGAAATCTTTGCTGCCACCCGGCGATCTGCGCCAGCAGCGACGGCGAGGTGACGGGGCCGGTGAGCAGCCGCAGCCGGTGGCCGCCGGTGCTGCGCAGCGCCGCGAAATGGTTGAACGTGGCGACCCGCAAGCCCTGCCAGTTGCTGGCCTCGCCGGCGTGGCGCGGCGTTTGCAGCCGCTGCGGGTCGTACAGGTCCAGCACGGAGGCCTGGCCGAACACGTCCGTGCCGCCGCGGGTCCACGGATGCTCGCCGTTGCCCTCGATCTTGAGCGGGCGGCCGTCGCGCACCGTCACCAGGATGCCGTTGGCCAACCCGTCCGTCATCGCCAGCGACGCGTAGTGCATCGTCTGTCCGGGCTCGGCGCGCTCCGGCTTGATGACGAACGGCACCTCATGGTCGCGCCCGTCCGGTGGGTCGTCGCAGCCCGCCAGCCCAGCCAGCGCCAGCGAGGCCGCCATCAGCTTGAGAAAGCCGCGTCGCTCCGGCCCCGATGACAGGTCAGTGACGGCAGGGAACTCGGCTTCCATGAACTGCCGGAACGCCGGTGTGTCCGCCAATTGGTCAAGGCTGCGCCACTGCGCCAAGTTGCGCGGGCCGCGCCTGGATGAATTAAGCAGGGGCGGGATCAAGCGGGTCATCGGCTCACCGGTGGCAGATCGAGCAGTCGGACAGCGCGTTCGGCCCCAGGATGTGATTCTCCTTGACCAGTTGCTCGCCGAGTTGCTTCTGGTTGGCCGGCGGCGTCCATTCCATGTTCCAGATCTGGTCGGAGGTCCGGATGTAGTTCTCCGGGTTGCGATGGCAGTTCAGGCAGAACTCCATGCGGAACGAGTTGGCGCGGTAGGTCAGCTGCATGGTGTCCATCGCGCCATGGCAACTGGAGCAGCCGATGCCCTTGGTGATGTGGATCGAGTGGTTGTAGTACACGTAGCTCGGCAGCTTATTCACCCGCGCCCATTCCAACGGCTGGTCGTTCGCCAGGCTGGCCCGCACCGGCTCCAGCATCGGCGAGCTGGTCCAGATTTGCGAATGGCACGTCATGCAGGTGTGGGTCGGCGGCAGGCCAGCCGTCGCCAGGTACTCCACCTGCTGGTGACAGTTGCGGCAGTCGATGCCAAGCTCGCCCGAATGGTGCTTGTGGCTGAACGGCACCGGCTGCTCAGGCGCGATGCCGACCCCGCCGATATAGTCGCTGTGCGACCAGGCGTACAGCCCGATGCTGGCAGCCACAACCGCCCCCACCAGCCCGAGCGCCACCAGCCGCAGGATCGCGTCGGCGCCCGGCGCGAACAGTTGGCGGATCGACGAGCCGCCGGAACCGGCCGGCATAGTCTGGCCGGACATCAGCCGTGGCCCTGCGGGCAAACCGGCGCAGGCGCCGCCGAAAGCCGTTGCGCAAATGATAACAGGCAGTTCATGGATTTATCTTCCTCCGGATTTGTCCAGTGGCGCAAGGGATCAAAGTGTCATCCAAGGTCTCACTCACGCCCTTGCGAACACTGCAAATCAGCAGCGCAGCACGATGCCGAAACCGCAATTGCAAATCCCGCAAGCGATGCCAATTACCTACCTTATCGGTTCTCTTGACCCACCTGGCAGTGTCGCGGGCAACGCACCTTTTGCAATGGCCGCCGTCTCAAAACCGTCACCCTGCAATCTACTTGGACAGCTTGCTTCCTTGAGCACGCCTCTCCTGCAACGCGCCCGCGGCGAGCTCGGCGTCGCCGTCAAGCAGCGGCAAGGCGTCACCGTGCTGCGGGACCTTCGCCAGTCCGGCTGCCTCAAGGCGCGGCTGCCCCGCCCCGAGAACGGCGCGTGGACCACCCTGATCACCCTCAACAGCTCCGGCGGCGTGGCGCAGGGCGACCGGCTGGAGACGCGGATCGAAGCCGGGCCTGGCTGCCGGCTGGCCGTGGCGAGCCAGGCGGCCGAACGCTTCTATCGCGCGCAGGACGGCCACCCCCCGGCCCGGCTCCGCACGGCGCTGCACGTGGCAGCGGGCGCTGCGCTGGAATGGCTGCCGCAGGAGGCCATCCTGTTCGACGGCTGCGCCCTGGACCGCCAGCTGGACGTGGCGCTGGCCTCGGACTCCTGGTTCCTCGGCGTCGAGACGCTGGTGTTCGGCCGCACCCTGATGGGCGAGACCGTCCGCGCCGCCCGCCTGCGCGATACCGTGCGGCTGCACCGGGCCTTGCAGGCGGATCGCGTCGTGCCACAGC
>CAXTTH010000031.1:0-12635 GCA_964247035.1 uncultured Acetobacteraceae bacterium | reverse complement strand
CACCCCGGCGCCGTCGCTCGCGGTGCTGCTGGTGGCGTGGCGCGGGGTGCGTCTGGTGCGCCAGGTGGCGGCGCTGCATGGGATGCGGCCGGGCCTGCTCGGCACATTGGGGCTGCTGCGGCGCAGCGTGCTCGCGGCGGGGCTGGTGGCTGGGTCGGAAGTTACCATCAACGCAGCGGCGCACGCCTTGCTGTCCAACCCGTTGCTGACGCACGCGCTGGGCGAGATGGCCGGGGCAGGGGTGGCGGCGCGGCGCATGATGCTGCTGGCCCGCTCCACCACCGCGGCGTGCAGCCCGGTGCCGCCGGAATCATGACATCGGGTTCAGCCCCGCTCGCTATCCGCGCCGGTGCCGCCGCCGGTGATACCGCTGCGGGAGGGAGCATCGCTGTGCGGCTGCACCGTGCGGGTGATGGCAGCCACCTCGCGGTCGGCCTTGGCGTTGGCCACCGGGTCTTTCTCCGCGGTCGCGTTCTCCTCGTAGCGGGTGGGCTCGGGTGCGTCGGCGGGCAGGGCGTCTTCGGTCGGGGTCATGCTTGGCTCTCCTCTGGCCGGACAAGCGCGGCACGGGGGCCGGCGGTTCTCTCCGCCGCTGCGGCGCACTAGGCTGCCGCATGATCCTCAATGTCCGCCCGGGTGGCCCCGAAACCCGCATCCGCCCGCAAATCCAGGACCTCATGACCGACAACATCGCCGTCTTGGCCGAGCGGGCGCGGCATCTGGACGGCGTCATCCCGCTGTGGTTCGGCGAAGGCGACGTGGTGACGCCGCCGTTCATCCGGGACGCGGCCAAGCGCGCCCTGGACGCGGGCCGGACGTTCTACGTGCCCACCATGCGCGGCAACCCGGCGCTGACGGCGGCCCTGTCCGCCTACCAGGCCCGGTTGCACGGCCGGCCGTTCCCGCCGGAGCGCAGCACCGTGACGCCCAGCGGCATGCAGGCGGTGGCCTTGGCGCTCGCCCTGGTGCTGGAGGGTGGCAGCAACGCCGTATATCTCACGCCGCAATGGCCCAACATCCCCAACGCGATCCACGTCGCAGGCGCTGAAGCACGGCCTTGCCCGTTGATGTTGCAAGATAACCAGTGGAGGCTGGACATCGACCGGGTGGCTGCCCTGTGCGATGCGCGGACGCGGGCGGTCCTGTTCTCCTCGCCCTCCAACCCCACCGGCTGGACCGCCACGCCGGAGGATGTGCGGGCGCTGCTGGCGCTGGGCCGGGAGCGTGGCATCTGGATCATCGCCGATGACGTGTATGGCCGGCTCTGCTTCGACACCGACCCGGCGCCGTCCCTGCTGGCCTTGGCGGAACCGGACGACCTCGTCATGGGCATCAACAGCTTCAGCAAGGCTTGGGCGATGACCGGCTTCCGACTTGGTTGGCTGACCCATCCGGCCGCTGTTGCAGACAAGCTGGGCGCCATGACGCAGTACCTGAACAGCGGCACTGCCGATTTTATCCAGGATGCCGGCGCGGCGGCCCTGAACGAGGGCGAAGAACTGGTTTCGGAGATGCGGGAGCGCTGCCGTGCCGGGGTGGCGCTGGCCCATGGCCGGCTGGGGGCAGTGTCCCGGGTGCGGCTGACCGAGCCGCCGCGGGGCGGGATGTATGCCTTCTTCCAGGTCGAGGGCTGGCCGGATGGCCGCGCGGCCTGCCTGCACCTGCTGGAACGGGCGCGGGTCGGGCTGGCGCCGGGCGAGCTGTTCGGCGATGCCGGGGCGGGATGGCTGCGCATGTGCATCTGCCGGGATGCGGCCCAACTCGGCACGGCGCTGGACCGCATGGCCGACGCCTTGGCCTGAGCCATGCCGCCAGTCACGCCGGACGGGCGCTACTTCGTGGTGCGCGGCCGGCTCTGGCGCTGCACGGACCCGGCGCTGGCAGCAGCGGACCGGGCGGCGCTGACCCATGCGCTGATGGATGCAAGGCGGGACAAGGGCCGGGCGATGCGCGCCGGCGACGCGCCCGGGCGGGAGGCGGCGCGGCAGCGAGTGGATGCAGCCAAATGCGCCCTGGGCGAACGCGGGCCACCCTGGTGGCTGGACGGCGCGCCCGACCTGACCCGGCGCATGGCGCGCACCACCTGTTACGCCGAGTGGTTCGCGGCTTTGCCGGAGCCGCTTGAGCCGGTAGAGGGTGTGGCAGCATGGAGGATTCGATGAACGCCACCCTTGCGAAGTTGCTGGCCGCCGTGGCTGCGGGCGCGCTGCCGGCGCAGTTGGCCATCGCGGAGCCCTCGGGTGCGCACGAGACGGACGGGGATTTTCTGACCACGCCCAGCAATCCGTTGCAGGAGAAGCTTCCTGCAGTGGCCGGCGCCACGCCAGGGGACGGGCTGGCGATGACGCCGGGTTCGCGCAACGCGTTCTCCCTCGTGCTGGGCAGCGGCCAGCGCGGGGCCAACATGACGACGGGGCAGTCCATCCGGGACCGCTTTTTTCTCAACTACCTGTATGGCGACCTGAAGTCCGCCATCGGCAGCCCGATGGACACGGGGCAGTCCAACAACAACACCTTCGCGGCGGTGGCGCGGCACTACCCGGTGGGTGCGCCGGACGACCTGCATGTCATGCAGCCGGACGGGATGCACCTGCGGGCGATCTGCTCGCACAACCACACCGACTGCAGCCCGGGCCATGTCTGGGGTGCCATGGTACGGCTGCCGTTCGAGTGGCGGCCCGGCACGGTGCTGAAAGTGCGCTACCGTAGCCCCAAAGGCGACCATTCCTGGACGCCGATCTGGCTGGCGAGCGGGCAGCAACGGCCGCCAGGCCCGGGTGAGGACCCCTACAAGGGTTTTGGCGGCCCGGACGCGCTGGCGCGGCTGACGCCGGGCAGTTTCGAGATCGACTGGAACGATAACTTCTCCCGCAAATCCAATGGCGTGCCGACAGGATACCAGATCGATTTCGGCACCCCCGACATCTATGGCACGCATTGGCAGGCCAAGCCGCACGCGGTTTACTGGGCCAACGGCGACGGTTGGAAATATTACGGCCAGGGTTACGCGCCGCCGTTCGAGCGCACGCCGTTCGACTGGTCGGACGGGTTCCACGACTTGGTGGGCAACTGGCGCGGCGACGGCAGCAACCTCATCGACCTGCTGGTGGACGGCAAGCTCGTGGCCACGAGCTACATGGAATATCCGCAGCAGACCTATCGCGATCCGGCCGATGGCCAGGAGAAACAGGTTGCGATGCACCTCATCATCGGCAACCAGGCCGTTCCCGGCTTCTCCCCCGGCGCGTCGCGCGCCAAGGACAATGACGGGATGCCGGATGGCTGGACGATTGTGGTGCAGGAGATTTCCGGCTGGTACGGCAACATCCAAGACCCAGACCGGTTGCGTGCCTCGGCGGAGAACGGGACGCCCTAGCTGGTCTGGCCTGGAACCCTAGCGGGACGCCGACGCTGCCGAACCGACCCGGCGCGGCGCACGGCTTCTATGGGATGCGGCCAAGGACGCTTTCAGGATGCGGCCGACCTGGCGGTAGTGCCGCTCGAACAGCAGGTAGAGCGCATACGCCACCAAGTGGGCGAGCGCGAAGGCGATGGGGGCCGCGGCCGGGCCGAGCCTGTCGCCCCACAGGCACAACACGACGATGAACACCGTGTTGTGCACGAGGTAGAGGCTGTAGCTGTATGAGGCCAAGCCGGTGCAGGCGCGGCGCAGCAGGGCAGGCAGAGGACGGATGCCCTCCATGACCAGGATGCCGCCCACGAGCAGCAGCACCGCGCAGGCAGCCATGCCAAGGTCCTGAAAGTTCCAGCCGATCTTGAGACCGCGGCCGGCGAGGCACACAGCGGCCGCCAGGCTGACGATGCTGCCAACCTGCAGCTTGCGGGTGCAATGCTGCCCGGCCGTGACCCAGACATAGGCTCCTGCGGCCCCGAACAGCCACGCCAGCGTCAGCCCGTTGCCGCCCCCGGCGGCGGCGTTCCACGCCGCCACGGGCAGGGCGACGGCGCCCAGCACGATCGCGGCAGCCCGGTTGAGCCACTCCCGCGCCACCAGGCCGAAGAAGCCGAGGCCGAAGACGACGTAAATCCAGAACTCGATGGAGACGGTCCAGAACGGCTCGGCGCTGTTGTAGGGGCGGATGTACAGGGCATCGCCCACGACGTGGCTGGCGGCTTGGAACAGCGGATAGTCCTGGAGAAGAAACAGGTTGCCCAGGAAGGCGACCGGGCCGGTCGCTGTGCCGTCCTGCGCCCACTGGCCGAGGTCGAGGGCGGAGTTGACGATGGCGACGAGGACGAGCGCTGGGACGTAGGCGGTGAAGATGCGTGCGAAGCGGTCGATCAGGTAGGGCGTGAACCAAGGCCCTGGC
The DNA here is from genome assembly GCA_964247035.1 of uncultured Acetobacteraceae bacterium. GTDB lineage: Bacteria > Pseudomonadota > Alphaproteobacteria > Acetobacterales > Acetobacteraceae > LMUY01. The sequence goes on along the minus strand of CAXTTH010000031.1, from coordinate 8,304 downwards.
CGCTGGATGCGGGCGAGGCTGGATTGCAGGATCAGGAAGCCGGACAGGATGAAAAAGACGCACACGCCGATCGAGCCGGAAGAGACGCGCAGGCCGTGGCCGAAGATGGCCGATGCATGGCCGAACAGGACGAGGTTGGCGGCGAAGGCGCGCAGGAAGTCCAGGAAAGCCGTGCTATTCGGCGTCAGCGCGGCGGGACGGCCGATGGCGGTCGCAGACATTCCAGATAGGCGAACCAAGCCGGCATTATGAGACATGAAGTTGCTTACCGCTCAGAAATAATGCTGGTTCCTGGAAAATCCGGGTTTTCCCAGGATTTGGACAGATGCGTCAACCTACACGAACCTGTGCGACAAAACAACGTTAATCATGGGATCGACGCGATCCAAGCCTTGGTCACGTTGGAGTGCTCGGGAAATGCGCGGGTGTCTGTGCTATATCTGTTAGATCGGGGTTCGTGATGCGGCCAGGCTGTCGGGCTGCCGATCGCCGAACCAGGCGCGCAGCCGTTGGGTCATCGGCGTCTCGACGTGGCGATGGACCAGCAGCGACACGGCGGCGCTGGCGATGATACATGCCGGGATGAGCACCACGCCGGTGGCCAGCGGCGGCAGGTGCGCCGCGACGATGACCGCTCCCACCATCGGCAGCACGAAGCTGTGCGTCAGGTACAGGGAATAGGATGCTTCCCCGATGGCGACCAGCGGCTTGGGAACGGCATGGCCGGCCCAGGGCTCGATTGCCAGCGCGGCCCATAACGTGGCTGCAACGGCGACGCCCCAGGTCAGCACCCGTTCCCAACGGTCGTGCGTGGGCAGCAAAGCCAGCGCCGCCAATCCCAGGACGCCGGCCAGGATGGCGGCCGGGCTGCGGACCTGCCGCGCGTCCCGCGCCAGGAACAGGGAGCCTATTGCCATGCCGAAGACGAACTCCAGGACGATCGGGTCCGCAAGCGTGGCGATGGCCGGCCAGGAACCCTGCCTGGCCAGGGAAAGAGCCGCGAGTGCAGCCATGGCCGGCGTCACGACCAGCAGCGGGCTGAGCGACAGGAAGAGCGCCGCCGCGAAAGCCACGTAGAACAGCATCTCGAACGAGAGGGTCCAGCCGATCGCCAAAACGGGGATGATGTTGCCGGCCGCGTCGTGCGACGGCAGGAACAGGAAGGACGCGGCCGCATTCCAGCCGTTGGTGCGGGTGTGCAGCGCCACGGCAGGCATGATGGTGACAAGGGCGAGCTTGGCGGCAGTCATCAGCCAATACAGCGGCACGATACGGATCAGCCGCAGCCGGATGAACTTGGCCCAACCGTCGGCCTGTCGCCGCAACCGCCTTGACGACAGCACCATGATGAAACCGCTGATGACGAAGAGCAGATCGACGCCCGAATTGCCGTTTTCCCAGACATATGCCCATGCCAAGGAGGTTCTATCGCGTGAAAGAATGGTGCTGTGATAAATGACGACGAAGCGGGCTGCGATTGCGCGCAGTGCTTGAACGGTGCATATTTGCTGAGAGCTTAGATGGTTTGAAGTGAGTCGCAACAGGTCTACGAAAGGCCTCTCTGATCGAGAATCTGTTTCCCTGGCGATCAATCTTTGCTGTCTGGGCAGGTGTTTTGCCGAGTCCGGCAAGGCCGCCGCGTGCCCAAGCCATGTCTTGTCTAGGCCGTTCTGCTGATTGCTGTAAAATTAAGCAGTCCGAATGCACGGACATCAAGCTGCAATGCTGCTGACCTACGGATTTACATGCCAATAAAGATCACGGTATAATATCATCCAACGATACTTCATTTAAGGCATACGCAAAAGCATAATGATGTGCTTGCCAATGGTGTTCAGGAACGACACCGCTGCCCCTTGGTTAATCCACGAGGAGTTGCCAACTGGCCCGCTTGACCGCCACACTGTTTCCGCATGCTGCGTCAAGCGGCATGCCATGGGAAGGAAAGCCGATGAGAGTGCTGCCACATCCGGGCCTGGTGAGCCCCGCGCCAGGGACGGTGCCGGCGCGCGGAATTGAACCGCGGACCTACTGATTACGAATCAGTTGCTCTACCCCTGAGCTACGCCGGCGTGATGCCGGTATACCGATCACTCTGATAGGCTGCAATGCCGGGCCCTGGGCCAGCGGCGATCCCGAAAGGCGCCTGACATGGTTCGCACATCCGTGCATACGTCCGCAAACGGGCTGGCAGCTGACGCGTGGTTCGGACAGGTGCCCCTGCCATGACTAGCACCCTCCAGGACCGCGCACAGAGCCGCGCACGCGAATGCCCAGATTGCGGCTTGATCCAAGCCATTCCCGAGTTGCCGCCTAACGCCGAGGCGAACTGCTTGCGCTGCGACGGGACGCTGCGGCGGACTCGGTCCTATGGGCTGACGCGGTGCCTGTCGCTCACGCTCACCTCCTTGGTAATCTACCTGGTCGCGGTGACGTCGCCCTTCCTGATGGTGGACATCCTCGGCCAGCAGCGTCAGACGACCATGCTCTCGCTGCCGGGTGCGCTGTGGGCCGGTGGCGCGTGGGAGCTGGCCAGCATCGTCACGGTCACGGCCATCGTGGCGCCGCTCGCCAAGATTCTCGTCGTGCTGACGGTCATGGCTGGGCTGCGGACGGCGAACCCGCCCCGCTGGCTGGCGCCGCTGTTCAAATTCTACCGGGTGATCGGCCCGTGGGCGATGGTCGAGGTGTTCCTGCTTGGGACGTTTGTGGCCTTCACCCGACTCGGGGCCATCGCGACCGTGAAGACAGGCGTGGCGCTTTACGCTGTCGTCGCGCTGATGATGACCATGGTGACGGCCGACTACCTGCTCGACCCCGACGAGGTTTGGGAAGCCATGGAGGCCCGCGGCGTGGTGCCGGCCGCGCATGGCGCTGGCGCTGGCCCCCAGCTTGGCTGCGACGTGTGCGGACTGGTGAGCCACGCCGTGGAAGGCAGCGCCTGCCCGCGTTGCGCCGCCGTGCTGCACGCGCGCAAGCGCAACAGCCTGTCCAACACCTGGGCGTTCCTGTTCGCCGCCGCTCTCTTATACATCCCGGCCAACGCCTATCCTGTGCTGACCACCACCCGGCTCGGGGCGAGCGTGCCTTCGACCATCATCGGCGGCGCCCAGGAGCTGCTTAAGGCGGGCATGTGGCCGCTTGCGCTGTTGGTGTTCGTCGCCAGCATCATCGTGCCGCTGTTCAAGCTGCTCAGCCTGTCCTTCATGCTGGCGCTGACGCATCGTGGCTCGTCGTGGCGGCTGGCGGATCGCACCCGGCTCTACCGGCTGGTCGATTTCATCGGCCGCTGGTCGATGATCGACGTCTTCATGCTCGCCACCTTGACCAGCCTGGTGCGGGCAGGGACGGTGGCGACGATCCTGCCCGGGCTCGGCGCGGTGTGCTTCGGCATCGTCGTGGTCTTGACCATGATCGCCACTGCGTGCTTCGACCCTAGGGCGATGTGGGACGCAGCCGCCGTGGCTGCGCCCGGCAAGCCGGCTGCCTCGCCCCGGAGGCGGCTGCCCGGCATGACAGCACGATCGAGAACCGCATGAACGATGCTCCCCCCGCTGTTGGATCCGGCCGGGACCGGCCTGATGCGCCTGAAGCCAAGATCCGTCGCAGGTCGGCGTTCTCCTTTGTTTGGATTCTGCCAATCGTCGCTGCAGTCATCGGCGCCTACCTGGCCTACACCACCTTGTCCCAGCGTGGCCCGGAGATCGTGCTCACCTTCAAGACCGCGGATGGGCTGACCGCTGGGCAAACCAAGGTCAAGCACAAGGCTGTCGAGCTGGGCACAGTGGGAAGCATCCGCCTGGCGCCGGACATGGGCCACGTGATCGTCACCGTGCGAATGACGAGCGAGGCCGACCCATACCTCACGGACCAGGCACGCTTCTGGGTGGTCCGGCCGCGCCTGTCCGGCAGCAACATCTCCGGCCTGGAGACGCTGATCTCCGGCGGCTACATCGAGATGGACCCGGGCCAGAAGGGCGGCAGGGGGCAGCACGACTTCACCGGCCTGGAGAACCCGCCGGGCGTGCGGTCGGACGAGCCGGGAACGACATTCACGCTGCAAACCGGCCGCATCGGCTCGCTCGGTTCGGGGTCGCCGGTGTTCTACCGCGACATCGTGGTGGGCGAGGTGCTCGGCTACCAACTGCCGGAGGGCAACGGCGACATCACGGTGCGCGTGTTCGTCAAAGCGCCGTATGACAAGTGGGTGCGCACGGCCACGCGGTTCTGGAACTCATCAGGCCTGACGCTGTCGTTCGGCGGCAAGGGCCTGCATGTCGAGCTGCAGTCCTTGCAGGCCATTCTCTCGGGCGGCGTCACCTTCAGCACGGCCGAGGACGGTCGCAGCACGCCAAGCGCCAAGCAGGATGCATCCTTTGAACTCTATCCGGACGAGACGGCTGCGGACGCCGCCGGCTTCAAGCAACGCATCCCATACGTGCTGTATTTTGAGTCTTCCACGGCTGGCTTGGCCGGCGGGTCCCCGGTGCTGATCTATGGCCAGCAAGTGGGCAACGTCACCGACATTCGCCTGGAGCTAGACCCGGCCAAGGCTACCGCGCGGGTCCGCGTCGCGATCGAGGTACAGCCGGAGCGGCTCAGCGCCGTCGGGGGCGACACGGCTGATGACGCGCTGTCGGTCAGCAAGCGTCTGGTGGCGCACGGAATGCGGGCGGAGCTGGAAACGACCAGCTACGTCACCGGGGCGCTGGCGGTGTCGTTCAACTTCCTGCCCAACTCGCCGCCAGCCCAGCTCACGCTGGAAGGCACAGACATGGTGCTGCCGACCCTTGGCGGCGGTGTGGGCTCTCTCATCACCTCGGCAACGCAAGTCTTGCAAAGCGTGAACGCCATTCCGTTTGCCCAGATCGGCGCCAACGCCAACACGTTGCTGGCCACCCTAAGCACGACGTTGGGCGGCCCGGAGCTGAAGCAGGCCGTGACCGCGGCTACCAGCACGTTGATCGACCTGCAAGGCCTCATCAAGCGGACAGATGCCGGGCTGAGCCCGCTCATGCGGCGGCTACCCGAAATCAGCACCGATTTGGAACAAACCCTGGGCCGCGCCAACCAGCTCGTGGGTTCGGTGGATACTGGCTATGGCAGCAACTCGCAGTTCTCCCGCGACCTGGAGCGCTTGATGTCGCAGTTCAACGACGCTGCCCGGTCCATCCGGCTGCTCACCGACTTCCTCGACCGCCACCCGGAGGCGCTGATCAGGGGCCGCAGCAACCAGGGAGCGGAGCGATGAGGCTTCGCATGACCTTGCTGGTGCTGGCAGTGGCAGGCTGCACCTCGGCGGACCCGGCGCAGTACACGCTGCGTGCCGTGCCGGGTCAGCCTGCGCCGGGCGGCCCAGCAGCAGTCAAGGTCGCTCGGCCCGGGTTGGCCGGCTACCTGGACCGTCCAGAAATCGTGCGCGACAGCTCCTCCAGCCGGCTGGAGCTGAAAAGCGGCGAGCGGTGGGGCGAGCCGCTGGGCGACATGTTCGGCCGGGTGCTCGCGCTGGACCTGGCGCAGCGGCTGCCCGGCAGCAGCGTGTTCACCGAGGCCGGCACCATCTCGGTCGATGCGGCGGCCACGGTCGAGCTGGACATCCAGCGCTTCGACCTGGACCCGGGCGGCACCGTCGTGCTGCTGGCGCAGGTGGCGGTCGTGCAGGGCCGCAGCCACGACCCAGGCGGCACCCGCTCGATCCGGGTCACGGTGCAGCCGGGCAGCCCGGGCACGCCGGAGTTGGTGTTTGCGATGAGCGATGCGTTGGGGCAGATGGCGGACCAGGTTGCAGCCGCCTTGCGGAGTGTTGCGCCGCTGGACCTGAGCAGCCGGGCTGAGCGGCACTGAAGCTGAACCGCTTCAGGATAGCGGGGCAATGAGGGATGTCTGCAAGAACCTAGCCGCTGGAGTAAAATTCCAGGCAGCCTGGAACAGGCTGCCTGACAAAACTGCTTATTAGAGCGTGATGACATTTGGCTGCTTCGCCAAATGTCTGAATTACCCTCTCAAATCAAGCGAGGGCGGGATGGCTGAGCGGACGCGATGTCATCATGCTCTAAAACAATGAGCTGAAACGCGTTGGCCAGCTTAAAGGCGCTCAGGCTTGTTCTTTCCCGAACAATTTGATGAAGCGCATCAGAAATCCTTGTGCGTCGCGCCAGGCGGTCGCGCCTTTCTATCGACCGGTCAGGATACGCTCGACCAGCTCCTTCACCGAAGGAATAAAGCCGTTAGAGTAGAATGGGTCTGACGCGAAACGGTAGGCGTTGTGCCCGCTGAACATAAGATTGCTCTCCATCGTCGCTGGATCGCCCGCGTCGGCGCGGACAGCTTGCAGCGTCTTTTGGATGCAAAAGCTGCGTGGGTCGGCCTTCTTGCCGGTGCTGTAGCCAGCCTCATGCTGCGACCAGTTGGAGAAGCGACATTGGCTCAGGCAGCCCATGCAATCGGTCTGGTCCTGTAAAATCTCGTTGGCGCGCTCTGGGGTCACGAACACCAGCGTTGCATCCGGTGTGCGCAGCGCTTCGGTAAAGCCGCTACGCATCCAGCGCTCAGCCCGCCCGAGGTCCATAGGAGTGAGATAGACGATGCGCTTGCGTGGTCCTACGGCAAACGCGGCGGAGTGGTCGGCGACCGCTTCGGTGCTGTAGGCGACCTGATGCTCGGTGCGCTCGCGCAGTTCCTGGATGAAGCCGTTGTTGACGGCGGAAGAGTAAAAGCCGGTCGGGCTGAACTTGTTGAGGAACACGTCGCCGGGCTTCAGCGTCAGCAGACGCTGCTTCCAGGCGTCGCCGATCGGGCTCTCGCGGGTCAGCAAGGGGCGGGTGCCGAACTGGAACGCGATCGGCCCGAGGTCGGGGTTGTCGATCCAGTCCTCCCACTCCTCCAGCCACCACACGCCGCCGGCCATGATGATGGGGGTGTCGCCCAGGCCGAAGCTGCGCATCATCTGGCGCAAGGCAAGCACACGGGGGAAGGGATCTTCCGGGCGCTCCGGGTCCTCGCCGTTGGACAGGCCATTATGGCCGCCGGCGAGCCAGGGGTCCTCATAGACGACGCCGCCGAGCAGGGTGGCGGCCTTGGAGTAGGCGCGTTTCCACAGGGCGTTAAACGCGCGGGCGGAGGACACGATCGGGTAGTAGTGCACGCCGAATCGGGCGGCGATGTCGCTCAGGCGATAGGGCATCCCGGCACCGCAAGTCAGGCCGTGGATCAGGCCCTTGGCGCCTTCCAGCACCCCGGTGATGACGCGCTCGGCGCCGCCCATCTCCCACAGCAGGTTGGCGTGGATGCGACCGCGGCCACCGGACAGCTCGTGCGCCTGCTGCGCTTGGGCGATGCCGCCACGGATGCCGTACTCGACCAGCTCCTCATGGCGCTCCCGTCGGGTATGGCCGTAATAGTGCTGCGGGTGGGCTACGCCTTCCTCGTCGTAGCTGTCGGCATTCACGGCGCTGAAGGTGCCCGCGCCGCCGCTCTGCGCCCAGTGCCCGGAGGAGACGCCGGTGGAGACGGACACGCCCTTGCCGCCCTCGACGAGCGGCAGCACCTCGACCCCGCCCATGCGGATCGCGTTGATCGCTTTCATTGCCGTCGGCTTTCCCAAGACTGAAACAAACTGCAATATGCCGACAAGGCACGGCCGATGCTAGAGACAAGCGACGGCCGTGCTGCGTTCGTGACCGGGAAGCGGCATGCCCCTTCCCGGGTTGGCAAACAGGCTTTAGGCGGCGTCTGCCTCGCGCGGCCGGCCGCCCTTGGCGCCCACCTTCTCGGAGATGTCTTCGCCGGTGGCCTGATCGACCACACGCATGGACAGCTTCACCTTGCCGCGGTCGTCGAAGCCGAGACACTTCACCTTCACTGCGTCGCCCTGGTTGACCACGTCGGTCGTCTTGTTGACCCGGCCTTGCGTCAGCTCGCTGATGTGCACCAGCCCGTCGCGCGCGCCGAGGAAGTTCACGAATGCGCCGAACTCGGCCGTCTTCACCACCTTGCCGTTGTAGATCGCGCCGATCTCCGGCTCCGCCACGATGCCGCGGATGCGATCGATGGCGGCCTGGCTCGCCTCCTCCGTGGTGGCGGCGATCTTGATGGTGCCGTCATCATCGATGTCGATCTTGCAGCCGGTGGTCTCGACGATCTCGCGGATCACCTTGCCGCCGGTGCCGATGATCTCGCGTATCTTGTCCTTCGGCACGCTGATCATCGTGATGCGCGGCGCGGGGGCCCCCCCCGCGCCCCCCGCCGCCCGATTTATCTCGCTTTTTCCATTTGGGGTTTCTAAATTTATTTTGTGGAGGTGTT
>CAXTTH010000030.1:0-12862 GCA_964247035.1 uncultured Acetobacteraceae bacterium | reverse complement strand
ACGTCCTCGGGCCGGCGGCCTGCCGCGCCGGCTGCGTCTGCGATCCGGCCGCGGACAGCCGCCAGCCGGTCGGCGATGCCATCGGTGCGTGCCATGCGGCCCATGCTCCCGTGGCGGAAGGCGGCGGTCAAGCGGGCCAAGCCTGTCCGCGAAGCGCTTGGCGGCACCTGCGCCAGCTTGTAGAGAGACGCACCGCACTGCTGCGGCAGGAATGACGCAGGCTCCCATGGTGTTCCGCTCCCGCGCCCGACCGATCGCGCTGCTCAGCCTCGTTGCGCTGGCGGCATGCGGCGGCGACTCCAAGGTCCGCCCCGTCGCGGACAACGAGTACAACGACTACCGCGCCCAGGGCGGCGAACGGGGCAAGCTGGGCGGCGACCAGGGCCTGGTGTTCGGCGCCGGCAAGGCGTCCGGCGCCGCGCGCGACCAAGGCAGCCCCGGGCTGGGGGTGAACGCCTACCTGTGGCGGGGGGCGCTGGACACGCTGGCGTTCATGCCGTTGGCCTCGGCGGACCCGTTCGGCGGCGTGATCATCACCGACTGGTACCAGCCGCCCTCGGCGGCCGGAGAGCGGTTCAAGGCGACCGCCTACATCCTGGGGCGGCAACTGCGCGCCGATGGGGTGCGGGTGGCCATCTTCCGGCAGGTGCAGCAGGGCGGCCAGTGGGTCGATGCCGCCGTCAGCCAGACGACGACCGGCGAGATCGAGAACAAGGTGCTGGCGCGGGCGCGCGAGCTGAGGGCGCAAACCGCCAGCCAGTGACGCGCCGCGCCATGCCCAGGTGGGTGTGAGATTTCAATGCAAGAGCAGGTTCCATCTTCCGCAGAGGATCGAGCGTCAGGATACGACTTTGCTGCCGTCGAACGTCGTTGGCAGCAAGAATGGGACCAAGCACAGGCTTTTTGCGTCGATGACGTGCCATCCAGCGGCAAGCCAAAGTACTACGTCTTGGAGATGTTCCCGTACCCGAGTGGGGACATCCACATGGGCCATGTCCGGAACTACCTGATCGGCGACATTATCGCCCGCTACAAGCGAGCCTGCGGCTTTGAGGTGCTGCACCCCTTGGGTTGGGACGCTTTCGGCCTGCCAGCGGAAAACGCAGCCCGGGAGCGCGGCATTCATCCAGCGGAGTGGACTCAGCGCAACATCGCCGCGATGCGCGCCATATTGCAGCGCATGGGGCTATCGATCGACTGGTCGCGCGAGTTCGCAACCTGCGACCCAGCCTATTACGGCCAGCAGCAAAAGCTGTTCCTGATGCTGATGCGCGAGGGCCTGGTGGAGCGGCGGCTGAGCTGGGTCAACTGGGACCCGGTGGACGCCACCGTGCTGGCCAACGAGCAGGTGGTGGACGGGCGCGGCTGGCGGTCGGGCGCACCGGTCGAGAAGCGGCAACTGGCGCAGTGGTTCTTCCGCATCACCGACTTCGCGCCGAGCCTGCTGGATGCGCTGAAGCGGCTCGACCGCTGGCCGGAGCGGGTGCGGGCGATGCAGTCGCGCTGGATCGGCCGCAGCGAGGGCGCCCGGGTGCGGTTCGCCCTGGCACGGCCCACCGCCGGGCTGTCGGCGATCGAGGTCTACACCACCCGCCCGGACACGCTGTTCGGCATGTCGTTCCTGGCCGGGGCGCCCGAGCACCCGGGGGCGGCCGCCACCGCGGCGGCTGCGGCCTTCGTGGCGGAGTGCCGGGCGCTCGGCACCAGCGAGGCCGCGATCGAAAGCGCGGAGAAGCGCGGCTTCGACACGGGGCTGACCGTCCGGCACCCGTTCGACGACCGATCGGTTCCGGTGTGGATCGCGAACTTCGTGCTGATGGAATACGGCACGGGGGCGATCTTCGGCTGCCCTTGCGGCGACCAGCGCGACCTGGACTTTGCCCGCAAGTATGACTTGCCCGTGCTGCCCGTGGTGCTGCCGCCGGGCGAGGACGCCAGCTTCACGATCGGCGCCAAGGCGTATGACGGCCCTGGCGCCATCATCAACTCCGGCTTCCTGGACGGCCTGGCCACCGAGGCCGCCGCCGCCGAGGTCATCCGGCGCCTGGGCCAGGCCGGCGCGGGCGAGGGGGTGGTGAACTGGCGCCTGCGGGATTGGGGGGTCAGCCGGCAGCGCTACTGGGGCTGCCCGATCCCGGTGGTGCACTGCCCGGAGTGCGGCATCGTGCCCGTGCCGGAGGCGCAGCTGCCGGTCGTGCTGCCGGACGACGTGGACTTCGGCCGCCCGGGCAACCCGCTGGACCACCATGACGGCTGGCGCAACATCGCCTGCCCTGCGTGCGGCAGCCCGGCCGAGCGGGAGACGGACACGCTGGACACGTTCGTGGACAGCTCCTGGTACTTCGCCCGCTTCTGCAGCCCTGGCGCCGCTGGCCCGGTGGACGGGGCGGCGGCGCGGCACTGGCTGCCGGTGGACCAGTATGTCGGCGGCATCGACCATGCCATCCTGCACCTGCTCTATGCCCGTTTCTTCACTCGCGCCATGCGGGGAGCGGGCCTGGTGGAGGTGGAGGAGCCGTTCGCCGGGCTGTTCACCCAGGGCATGGTGACGCATGAGAGCTACCGGGCCGCGGATGGCCGCTGGCTATATCCGACCGAGATCGTCCGGCAGGCGGACGGTGCGCTGGAAGCAGCCACTGGGTCGGCGGTGGCCGTCGGCCCGACCGAGAAGATGTCCAAGTCCAAGCGCAACACCATCGATCCGGCGGACATCATCGCCCGCTACGGCGCGGACACGGCGCGGTGGTTCGTGCTGTCCGACAACCCGCCGGAGCGGGACATGGAGTGGACGGAGACCGGCATCTCCGGCGCCCACCGGTTCAGCCAGCGCGTGGCGCGGTTTGCGGCGGCTGCCCAGGCATTGCCGGACGAGGGACAGCAACCGCCCGGCGCCACCAACGCCCTGCTGCGCACGGCGCACCGGACGATCGCGAGCGTCACCGCGGCGCTGGACCAGTTCGCCTTCAACGTGGCCGTGGCGCGGCTGCACGAATTGGCTAACGCCATGCTCGACGCGCAGCGGGCACTGGACATGGCCGACAAGCCTGGCACGGCGGCATTCCGGCAAAGCCTGGACATCTTCGCACGGCTGATCGCGCCGATGATGCCGCATTTGGCTTGCCAACTGATGTCGCAGCTACGGCCGCAAGCTGCTGGCCTGCCGAACCTGGATTGGCCAACCGCGGACCCGGCCATGCTGGCAACCACGACGACGACGGTGGCGGTGCAAGTCGGCGGCAAGCTGCGGGCCACGATCGAGGTCATGGTGGACGCGGCGGAAGCCGACGTGCTGGACGCAGCCGAAGCGAACGAGAACGTGGCGCGGCTGCTGGAAGGCCGCCGGGTCGTCAAGCGGGTCTACGTGCCGGGCCGGATCGTCAACTTCGTGCTGGGCGGGCCGGCGTGAGGCAGGGCACGCAGCTGGGGCGGCGCGGCCTGGTGCTGACCGCGCTGGCCTTGGGAGGATGCGGCTTCCGGCCCGTCTATGGCACACGGGACGGGCAGGACATGCCGGCGCAGCGCGAGCTGGCCGCGATCGATGTCGGGCTCATACCGGAGAGGGCGGGCCAACTGCTGCGGCAAGCCTTGCAGCAGCGCATGAACCGCAGCGACGAGGCGCTCGTCAAACGGTATGAGCTGAGCGTCAGCTTCGGGGTCAGCGGCGACGTGATCGGCATTCAGCAGGACTCCACCGCGACCCGCCTGCGCGAAGTGGCGACGGCGACATGGTCGCTCAAGATGCTCGATCCTGGCCGCACCTTGGTGACCAACGGCACTGCGCGCGCCTTGGACGGCGTCAACATCATTGACCAGCAGTATTTCGCGGCCGACCTGGAAGGCGAGGCAGCGCAGCGCAGGCTTGCGGAGACGATCGCGGACCAGATCACCTTGCAGGTCAGCGCCTTCTTCGCGCGGCGCATCTCCGTGACCTGAGCCGTGAAGATCGCAGCCCAGCATGTCGGCGGCGTGTTGCGCGACCCCGGCCGGATCTTCGCCATCCTGTTCCATGGCGACGAATGGGGCTTGATGCGGGACCGCGGCATCGCTGCCACCCGTGCCGTGATCGGGTCTGGGAATGACCCGTTCCGGGTCAGCGTGCTGACCCGTGAGGAGCATGGCAGCCTTCGGAACGAAGTGACCGCGCGCACGCTGGGTGGGGGGCGGCGGGTGATCCGCGTGCGGGACGCGGCGGACAGCTTGGCCGCCGTGCTGGAGCCATTGGCCAAATACAGCCCCGACGCGCTCGTGCTCCTAGAGGGCGGGCCTTTGACACCGCGTTCCAAGCTGCGGGCGTTGGCGGAGAAGCATCCGGCCTGGGCCTCGATCGGCTGTTATCCCGAGAGCGGCACGGCGATCGCCGCCGAGATCGCGCGCACCTTGTCTGCCAACGGGATCGGCGCAAGCGCCGAGGCCTTGGAGTTCCTGGGGCGGGAGCTTGCCGGCGACTCGATCCGGCGGCGTTCGGAGCTGGAGAAGCTTGTGCTGTATGCCGCAGGCGGCCGGGTCGAACTGGAGGATGCGCGGGCTTGCTGCGTCGCTGGGCTGGATGCTTCCTTAGGCATGGCCGTGTCCGCAGCGCTCGGCGGCCATACGGCCCTGTTCGACGCTTTGTTTGAGGAACTGGTGCGGGAGGGTGCGACCGGGCAAGGGTTGCTCGCCGTTCTCTCAAATCAGGTCATGCGGCTGCTCAAGACACGGTTGCTGATGCAAGAGGGGCGCGGCGCGGACGAGGCGTGCCGCAGCTTGCAGCCGCCGGTCTATCCCCGCCAACTGCCATCGTTCCTTCGGGAGGTCGAGCGGTGGACCATCCCCGGTTTGGAGGCGCTTGGGCAGGCGGTCCGCTCAGCGGACGCCGCATGCAAACGGGCGGGCTCCGCCGACATGGCGATCGCGGGCGGACTGCTGCTGTCGGCGGCTGGCCGCCGGGGGCCTGGGTTAGGTGTTGCCTAACTTGGCGACGATGTGGTCCAACTGGTCCAGGGTCTGGTAGCGCAAGCTGATGGTGCCGCCGCGGCCGTTGAAGCTGATGGAGACCTGCAAGCCGAGCTGGCTGGCCAAGTCAGCCTCGACGGCTCGAAGGTCAGCGTCGCCCTTCACGGGGGCGGCCGATTTCGGCGGTCGTCCCGCCCCGTCGCTGCCGGACAAGGCCTCCGCTTGCCGGACGCTCATGGCGCTTGCGAGCATCCGCTCAGCGGCTTGCAACGGGTCAGCGCAGGCGAGCGCGGCGCGAGCATGCCCGGCGGACAGGCTGCCCTCTCGGACATAGCCGAGCACCTGATCTGGCAAGGCGAGCAGGCGCAGGCAGTTTGCCACGTGGCTGCGCGACTTGCCGATCGCCTTGCCAAGCTCCTCCTGAGTCAAGCCAAAGTCATCGAGCAGTCGCCTGAAACCTTGTGCCTCTTCAATCGGGTTGAGGTCCTGCCGCTGCAGGTTCTCTACCAAGGCGGCAGCACTGGCGTCGGCGTCCGGCATGGCTCGAATGAAGCATGGCACTTCGGACAGGCCGGCGAGCTTGGAGGCACGCCAGCGGCGCTCGCCCGCGATGATTTGGTAACGGCCGGGGAGCTGAGGATGGGGGCGGACCAGGAGGGGCTGCAACAGGCCTTGCGCTCGGATCGAAGCCGCGAGCTCAGACAAGTCGCAGTCCATCACCGGGCCGCGTGGCTGGAAAGGGCTGGGCTCAAGCAAGTCGGCGCCGAGGCTGCCGACGTCGCCTCTTGCCGTCGACCTGGGGCCTGGCTCTCCCAGCAGGGCAGCAAGGCCGCGGCCGAGGCGGGGGGCCTGGTCCCTCATGCCGGCAGCAGGCTGAGGTTGAACCGCTTGCTGAACTCACGCGCGAGGCGGGCATAGGCAAGGGCGCCAGCGGAGCGCGCATCGTACACCATGACCGGCAAGCCATGGCTGGGCGCTTCTGAGACGCGGACGCTCCGCGGGATCATGGCTTCGTATACACGGTCGCCGAAGAAGCTGCGCGCGTCCGCGGCTACCAGGTCAGAAAGGTTGTTCCGCCGGTCGTGCATGGTGAGCACGATGCCGCCGATCGCCGCATGCCTGTTGAGGGTTGCACGGACCTGGTCGACCGTTTGGGCAAGCTGGCTCAAACCTTCCAGGGCGAAGAACTCGCACTGCAAGGGCACCAGGATCGAGGACGCCGCCACCAAGCCGTTCAGCGTCAACAGGCCGAGACTAGGCGGGCAGTCGATGAATGCGACCGAGAAACCAACGAGCTCGTGCAGCACATCGCGAAGGCGGTGTTCCCGATCAGGTTGCGCGACCAGCTCAATTTCCGCCCCGGCAAGATCAGCTTCGGCCGGCAGGATGGAAAGGTTGTCTATCTGCGTCGGGCGGATGCAATCCATGAGCGGCACGCGGCCAGTAAGGCTGCTGTAGCAACCGGGAGCTCGCTCCGAGCGTGGCACATCCAGGCCAGTCGATGCATTGCCTTGCGGATCAAGGTCGATGACCAGAACCCGGTGGCCATCCATGGCAAGCGCGGTTGCCAAGTTGAGGACCGTCGTCGTTTTGCCCACGCCGCCTTTTTGATTGGCGACGGCAATGATGGGAGCTGGAATTGGCATCATGCTGCTTGCCTTACCGCACCCTGGTCAGTCTGACGATGCAGGAAGCGGCTTCCGGCGTCGAGAGGATATCCACCTTGAACGGCCATCCGACGTTTTCAGCTTCCTGGACAGCGGCTGGCCCTTTCAGAAAAAGGCAGCATCCTTCGTCAGCGACGAATGGCAGGGCAAATGCCGCCAATCTCCTGACTGAGGCTAAGCCGCGTGCCGTGACGCAAGCGGCTGGCGGCAGTGTCACCGCTTCTATGCGGCTTGGCCAGACAGATCCCCTCAGTTGAAGCTTGGCCAAGGCCGTCGTGAGAAAGGCAGCCTTGCGGCGGTCTGCCTCGATCAGGTTGATTTCGATGTCAGCCTCGATCGCGAGCGGAATTGCCGGAAAGCCTTGGCCTGAGCCGAGGTCTATGAGACGCGCCAAGCCTGGGGGGAGGTGAGGAACGAGAAGCAAGCTGTTCTCGTAGTGCATCGCAAGCTGCCCTGTGTCGCTGTCTCGGCCTGACACGAGGTTCAGCGTGGCATTCCAGCGTTGCAGCAGTTGGATATAGGCTGAGCGTTTGGTTTCACGTGAAACACTCACGCTGGAGCGGGTGGAGGGAATCGAACCCTCGTATGCAGCTTGGGAAGCTGCCGTTCTACCATTGAACTACACCCGCGGCTGGCCGTCTCGCCCTTATAGAAACTGCTGATTGACGGCGCAACCTCGTCTCAGCTACGCCATTGCCGCCCCGTGATTTGTCCGGCCGGATTGCGGCAAGGTCAAGCAAGCGCCTCAAAAGCTCATAGCTGCTCGATGCGATGGGCTATGGCTGGCCAATCGCGTGCTGACGCTCGTCAGGCAAAAGGAACTGGATACACATGACATCCTACCGCATGGCAACGCGCTTGGTTCATAGCGGCACGAAGCGCACCTCGCACGAAGAAACCGCCGAGGCATTGTTTCTCACCTCGGGCTTTGTCTATGACAGCGCGGAGGCGGCTGAAGCCGCCTTCGATGGCAGCCAGCCTCACTATCAATATTCCCGTTTCGGCAATCCGACGATTTCCATGCTGGAGGAGCGGCTCGCCGCCCTGGAGGGAGCCGAAGCATGCCGGGTCACAGCCACCGGCATGGCAGCCATTCATGCGGCCATGTTGTCCCACCTCAAGTCCGGAGACCGCGTGGTCGCTTCACGCGCCTTGTTCGGCTCATGTCACTGGATCGTCTCGAGCTTGCTGCCCCGTTACGGGATCGAGACGGAATTCGTTGATGGAACAGATCTTGAAGCTTGGAGGATGGCGTTCAAGCGCCCGGCGACGATGGTGCTGCTGGAAAGTCCCTCCAATCCCATGCTCGAGGTGATCGACATACAGGCCATCTGTGACCTGGCGCACGCTGCGGGAGCGCTGGTTGTGGTGGATAACGTGTTCGCAACCCCCTTGCTGCAGCAGCCCTTGCAGTTGGGCGCCGATATCGTCGTGTATTCCTGCACCAAGCACATCGACGGCCAAGGGCGTGTCCTTGGTGGAGCCG
The DNA here is from genome assembly GCA_964247035.1 of uncultured Acetobacteraceae bacterium. GTDB lineage: Bacteria > Pseudomonadota > Alphaproteobacteria > Acetobacterales > Acetobacteraceae > LMUY01. Next base: position 4,777 of record CAXTTH010000030.1, on the reverse strand, counting down.
TGCTCGGCAACCGAGCCTGGATCGAAGGCACTCTTCAGCCCTTCATCCGCAACACTGGGCCGAGCCTGTCCCCATTCAATGCTTGGCTGCTGCTGAAAGGGGTCGAGACGCTCATGCTGCGCGTCGAAGCTGGATGCCAGCGGGCGGCTGTCATCGCCGACTTCCTAGCCGTGCAGCCCGGCATCCAACGCGTGCTTTACCCAGCCCGCCGTGACCATCCCCAGCACACCTTGGCCATGAGGCAGATGACCAGCGGCGGCACGCTTGTCACCTTTGAACTTGCGGGCGGCAAGGCCGCTGCGTTCCGCTTCATGAACGCGCTGCGCCTCGTTGCCATCAGCAACAACCTTGGCGACTCCAAGTCGCTTGCCACGCACCCGGCTACCACCACGCACATGCGGATTGGCAGGCAAGAGCGTGATCGGCTCGGCATCGGTGATGGCGTGGTCCGGCTCTCAGTTGGACTGGAGGACACTGCCGACCTCTGTGCGGATCTGGCCCTCGGAGTTGCGGCCGCATCAGGGAACGGCCTTCAGCGGCAGGCGGCTGAATAAGCCGCGCTGCCAGGTCAATCGCTGCCGAAATCAATTGACTGTCTTCTTGGGAATGATCTGAGGTTGAAAAGGGCTGCTGCATCCGGGCTTGAACCGGAGAACAGCTCTAAACACGTGCTTGGCGCGTCTCTGAGCGCCTTCGCTGGTTTCGTGCATGCCCCATACCACATGATCCTCTATCCTTTGAGCAAGGCGCCAATGCCGCTACGCTATCTTTCGGCCTAGACGATCTCTACGATGATAGCCCCGTTCGTCAACGATCCTCATGAGCAGAACGCCAACCTGCGCGCCGTCGCGATATGGGACCAGATAAATTGGACATGCATGCATCCGCCAAGCCGTCCCAAGCCGAAGCAGAGGCTGCTGTGCGAACGTTGCTTCGCTGGGCTGGAGATGACCCGGCGCGTGAGGGCCTGCGTGAGACCCCAGCCCGGGTCGCCCGCTCCTACCGCGAGCTTTTCGCCGGCTATGACATCGATCCGGTCAGCCTCCTGGAGCGGACCTTCGAAGAGTTCGATGGCTACGATGAAATCATCCTGCTCAGTGACATTCGGCTGGAAAGCTACTGTGAGCACCATATGGTCCCCATCATCGGCATGGCCCATGTGGCTTACCTGCCGAACCAGCGCGTCGTGGGCATCAGCAAGCTGGCCCGCGTAGTGGACGCTTTCAGCAAGCGGCTGCAAATCCAGGAGAGGCTGACGGTTCAGATCGCTGATACCATCGACAGCGTGTTGCAGCCAAAAGGCGTCGCAGTGATGATCGAGGCCAACCACCAGTGCATGACCACGCGCGGCGTGCACAAACCCGGCGTCGCCATGGTCACCAGCCGCATGCTCGGCGCCTTCCGCACGAACCAGGAAATGCGGCGCGAAGTGTTGGCCATGATCGGCCGACGTGGACCGGCCCGCCTGGGCAGTTGAGCCGCTTCTTGCCGGCCTTTTCCAGCATGGCTGCATCGCTCGGTCGACGGCTTCGTCAAGCTGCGATCCTCTGGGCAGCTTTCTCCGCCGGAGCAGGTCCTGCTGCTGCTTTGGAAAGCATCGCCGTCACGTCGCCCCAGGCCGTCGTGACCTTGGTGACTGACACTGACCAAGTCGTGCCAGGGCAGGTTTTCCACGCTGCCCTGCGCCTGCGCCTAGCCCCAGGCTGGCACACCTACTGGCAAAATCCGGGGGCGGCAGGCATGGCTCCCGACCTTGCGTTCACCCTGCCACCCGGCAGTCTCGCCGAGCCGATCCAGTGGCCGACGCCGGAGCGGATCACGGAAGGCGACCTGATCGCCTACGCCTACCAGGGCGACGTGATCTTGCCGGTGGCCATCAAGCCCGGCATCGCTCCGTTCCCACTGCAAGCCCATGCAAGCTGGCTCGTCTGCCGCGATATCTGCATTCCCGAGGATGCAAGCTTTGCCTTGGACTTGCCTGCCGGTCAGTCCTCGGCTTCCCCGCAGGCACCGTTGTTCGCAGCTGCTGCCTCTCACAGCCCTGCCATCGCTCCCTTCCAGGCCAGCATTGACCAAAATGACGTATTATCGCTGTCCAGCCTGAAGCTTCCGGCGGACGTTCGCAGGGCAGAGTTTTTTCCCGACGAGAATGGGCTGGTGGAAACGTCACGTCCGCAGCGGCTCCGCATCGAAGACGAGACCTTGCGCTTGTCCCTGACGCTGAATCGGCAGGCTATGGCCACCGGCGACCTGTCAGGCGTGATAGCGCTCCAGGATGAAGTTGGGGCGGTCCACGCTTACAGGGTGACAGCACGGCGGATCGCAAGTGCTGCTTCTGGCCAGTCCACTGCCGCCCTGCTCGGCTTGGCGCTGGCAGGCGGCTTGCTGCTTAACCTCATGCCATGCGTGTTTCCGGTTCTTGCCATGAAGGCGATGGCCCTGGCGCGGATGTCCGGAAACGACCGCCGCAGCATCCGGGCACAAGCGGCGAGCTACGTCCTGGGCGTGGTGGCTGCATTCACCGCGCTGGGCGGCGTTCTCGTCGCCTTGCGGCAGGCCGGGCAACTGGTTGGCTGGGGCTTCCAGTTCCAATCCCCGGTGTTCGTCACGGCGGTCGCCTGGCTGCTGTTCGCAACCGGCCTCAACATGTCGGGGGTGTTCTCGATCGGCCAATCCGCGGCCGGCATGGGACAATCGCTTGCGGGCCGGCAAGGCGGTCTTGGCAGCTTCTTCACCGGGCTGCTCGCCGTGGTAGTCGCAACGCCTTGCACCGCCTCGTTCATGGGTGTGGCCATCGCCGGCGCCCTGACGGCCTCGACGCCGGTGGCGCTGATGGTGTTTGCCAGCATGGGTGTTGGCTTGGCCGCTCCTTACGCCGCCATCGCAGCCTTTCCGGGCGCCGCATCCTTGCTGCCCCGGCCTGGCCGTTGGATGGCCACCGTGCAGCAACTGCTCGCCTTCCCGATGTATGCCGCGGTCGCCTGGCTGGTTTGGGTGGTCAGCCAGCAATCCGGGCCTGACGGCGTGCTCAAGAGTGTCCTGGGGCTGCTCGGCATCGGGTTTGCCGCATGGCTGCTCCGGGCAGCTCAATCTGCCTCTGGCGGTGGCCGGTCATGGAGCCATGGCTTGGCCATCGCCACCTTGCTCGGAACGGCGTCCCTGCTGCTCATCGGCCCGGCGCCTTCGGAACCGAGCGAACCCTTCACGGCAGCCCGCCTTGCGGAGTTACGCAGCGAGGGCCGCCCGGTGTTCGTCAACATGACGGCGGCCTGGTGCCTGTCCTGCCTGGTGAATGAGCACATCGCCCTGGCACCGCAAGCCGTGCAGCGTGCCTTTGCCCAGAGCCATGTCGCCTATCTCAAAGGCGATTGGACGCGCAGGGACCCTGCCATCTCGGACTTCCTGCAGCAGAATGGCCGTGATGGAGTGCCGCTCTACCTGTTCTATGCACCCGGCCAGCCCCCTGAGATGCTGCCGCAACTGCTTTCAGAAGGCATAATGCTCGAACAAGTGTCCAAGGCGCGCAGCTGAGTTCCAAGCGCAGCCAGGCAACGGACCCGGGTGCAATGCCAGGACAGCTTCGGGCTGGCCTGCGCCGAGCGAAGCTACTTGGAAACCTGGCCGCGCAACTCGCCCCCGGGATTTGCCGCCGTATGGAGGTTGGCATAGGTCGTGCCGTTCATCATGTCCGCCACCTGGTCATCCGTCAGGGTGACTTGGCCGTGAATCGGGCTGGTGAGCGGCGCAGGGAACGGCACCAGCACGCCGGCATTGCTTCCGGCTGGCGCGGGGCCGTGCAGGTGGGCGCCCGTGGCGGGGCCGGTCAGGCCGGAGTAGTCGATGGTGTAGTCCAGCACTTTGCTGCTGGTGTCGAGCTTGCCGGTGAAGCTGCCCTTGCCGCTCGTCGTCTTGGCTGGGACTTCGCTTTCCGGGCTCATCGTGCCATGGAACGTCACTGTCTCGGCGCGCGCCGCCACGGACAGCATGGCAGCGAAGGCAGTGAGCATGAGGGCCGCGCGTGTCATCGTGAGTGGTCTCCAAGAAAGGGCGCTGGCCAATTCAAGACGACGGCCGGAACCATTGTGTAAGGCAGAAGCATGATCCTTGTCGAGCCGGACGCGTCCGGGCCGCTGCTTGGGCCGCCGCTTGGGCCGCCCGTGGACGCCACGCCTCGCCAGTTGCCCGCCCGGGTGCGGCTGCGCGGCCGGGATGTGGAACTGGAGCCGCTGCATGTTCGCCACGCGGCAGAGCTGTGGCAGGCGGCGCAAGGCGCGGACGAGTCCTGGGCCTACATGCTTTACGGCCCCTTCGCAGACCAGGCGGCGATGGCGCGGCACGTCGCCGCTTTCGCCGCCACGCACGATCCCATGGCCTGGGCCGTCCGTCCCGTCGCCACAGGGGTCGTCTCAGGGTGGCTTTGCCTCATGAGCATCGACCCGGCAAACGCCGCCATCGAGCTGGGCCATATCTGGTTTGCCCCCCGGATGCAGCGCACCCGCGCCGCCACGGAGGCCATGTTCCTGCTGCTGCGCCTGGCCGCCGACGAACTGGGCTACCGCCGCCTGGCTTGGCGCTGCCACGCGCTCAACGCACCGTCCTGCCGGGCTGCGGCGCGGCTGGGCTTCCAGCCGGAAGGCGTGCTGCGCGCCGACCGCGTGGTGAAAGGACGGCTGCGGGACACGGCAAGCTTCTCTCTCCTGGCCAGCGAGTGGCCGGCCTGCCGGGACGCGCTGGCCGCCTGGCTCGACCCGGCGAACTTCGCGCCCGACGGCACGGC
>CAXTTH010000029.1:0-13323 GCA_964247035.1 uncultured Acetobacteraceae bacterium | reverse complement strand
GCCGAGACGGGCGCCGCCCTGCTGCACACGAACGGGCTCAAGGTGCACGTGATCGGCGCCATGGTGCGCCTCCGATATGGCATTCCGGTGCTCGCCCACGTGCACGACATCGCCAACACCGGGTTCGAGAAAGCGATATGGCGGGGCATCGCGCTCGGCGTCACCCGCACCGCGGTCGTGTCGCGCCCGTGCTACCCGGGCGTTCGCCTGCCAGGCTGGGTCGTGGTCGTTCCCAACGGCGTGCGGGCGGGCGCCCTGGCCCCGCCACGCAGCCTGCCCGCTGATGCCACGGTCGGCTTCGTCGGCCGGTTCTACCCGCTCAAGGGCCTGCACCTGCTGCTGGACTGGTTTGAGGCCGTGAGCGTGGCCCGGTCCGGCCTGCGGTTGCTGGTCCGTGGCCGGGCCGATGCGGAAGGCGCAGCCTATTGGCGGGACCTGCAGCCTCGGCTCAACCAGCTGGCGGCGCAGGGGCGGTGCCGTGTGCTGGGCTGGGCCGCGTCGGGAGAGGACCCTTACCAAGGGATCGACCTGCTCGCCGTGCCGTCCCGAACGCCCGACCCGGCGCCGCTCGTGGTCCTGGAGGCCATGAACCGCGGCATTCCATGCATTGGCTACCCGAGCGGGGGCATTCCGGACCTCATCGGCGGCCCGCAGCATGGCGCGCTCGCAGCGGACGCAGCCGGGTTCGAAGCGGCGCTGGCGCGGCTGCTGGACCCAGCGGCCTATCGCAGCGTGAGTGCGGCCGCAGCGGCGCGCGTGCGGCAGGACTTCTCTGCCGAGCGGTTCTGGCAGGCGATGAACCGGCAGTATGCGGCCCTGGCGTGGGCGTGGCAGCGGCGGGCTTGGCAGCGCTGGACCAGGCCGCGTGACGACGACCGTAGGTTCGATGGCGGCACCGCGGGCGCGGATGGCGCTGGTCGGCCTGCTGTTCGGCACGGCTGGGCTGGCGATGGTGGCAGCAGGCCCCGCGCGGCAGTTGTTCATCGTAGGATGCGCCTGGGTTGGCTACCTTGCCTGGCGCGAGGGCTGCGGGCGCACCATCGAAGTGGCGATCTCGCTCTATGCGTTCGCGCCGCTGCTTCGCCGCCTGGTCGATCTCGGCGCCGGGTTCGATCCGTCCGGGTCCATGCTGGTGGGGCCGGTGCTCGCCATCGCGGTCCCAACCATCGAGCTGCGTCACCTGCTGCTGCGGCGCGAGAAGGCCGACGCCGCGTTGCTGCCGTGGCTCCTGGTGGGCGCCTGCATCACCTACGGCATGATGCTGTCGGCGTTCGCTGGCGAGTTCGCCCCGCTCGGCACCGCGGCGCTCAAGATGTACACGCCCCTGCTTTACGGCGCTTGGGTCATGCGCTGCGCCCGGCGTGACCCGGCGGTGCTGGATGCGGCCGTCAACGCCTTCATGTTCGTTGCACCCGTCATCGGCGCCTACGCCGTCTGGCAGTATGTCAGCCCATCCAACTGGGACCGGTTCTGGATGCTGAACGTGTCGGGCACGATCTCGGTGCTCGGCCGGCCGGAGCCGTTCCAGGTGCGGGTGTTCAGCACCATGAACTCCCCGGCCTCGTTCGGAACCTACGCGGCATGCAGCCTGCTGCTGTTCGGCTTCTGCCGCCGGGGCTGGCAGGCGCTGCCGCTCATGCTGCTCGTGGCGCCGGGCTTGCTGTTCACCTATTACCGCACGGCCTGGCTTTCCCTGGCGCTCGGGTTGGCCTACTGCGCGGTGTCCGGCCGCACCCGGGAGCGCGCCGGCCTGATCGCCCTCGTGCTGGTTGCCGCCGTGGCGCTTGCCACCGCCAGCGCCGATTTCGGCGACGCGGTCGCCGACCGCCTGGGCACGCTCACCGGCTCGGTCGCGGAGGACGGCAGCGGCAAGGCACGGCTCGGCCAGTTGTTCGAGGTGTACCGGTTGGTGGACAGCATGTGCTCTGGCTGTTCACAGCCATCGCCACGGCACAGCCGACGATGCAGCGGCTGGCAAAGCCGATGTCTGGAAGCTGAACAGCCCATGGTCCGCCAGCAGACCTTCCGGCTCGCCCGTTGGATGGCGTGCGCCGCCCTGATTGCTTTGAGTGTCTGGAGCCTGTCTGCTTCGCCGTCGCAGGCAAACCCGAGGCGGGCCGCCGATTTCACGCCAAGCCTGGGGTCAACACGCACATCGGCTCGGACCCGTATGGCAAGCCGGACCAGATCGCGTCCATGCTGGCGTACCTGGGCATGGCGAACGTGCGCCAAAGCGCGCCGACGGACGATGCGTCGCTGGCCAACGTCGCAGCGCTCGGCCGGCTGGGCGCCAAGATCGACCTGATCGTCAATGGCGGCGGCCCGGTGGACCTGCCCGGCGCCATGGCGACCATCAAGCGGCTCGCCCCTTTCCTCAGTGCGGTCGAGAACGTCAACGGGGAGTTTCGCCCGACTGATATTGGGGTGAGTTGAATGCCGTTGCGGTGATGATGGGCGAACAGGGCCAAGGTGGCGTCCACGTGGCTGCCGACTTGGACGCCACGCAGGTGCGGCGGCGCAAGCGGGCGAACCAGTGCCGCTGCCGTGCATTGTCGCTTTCCATGCGGTGCGTCTGGTTCTTGCCGACACGGTGCCGTCCTGCCGGCAGGGCTGCCTCGTAGGGCGCCCAGTCATCCGTGCAGAACAGGCACGCCAGCGTTTGGGCGCGGCCGCACTCTCAGTCGGTCAGGCGACCCTGGTTGCGCTCAAACGCCTTCCAGGCCCAGAGCTTGCGGGCTTTTCTGAACGAAGTGCCACACCTCGCCGAGTTCAACCACCGCCGTGCCGTCGGTCGGCTCCGGCTTGGGGCAGCGCGTGCGCATGGTCGCGCATCCATCGCATCACGCTTTGCACCGACACGCCAGCCGCTTGCCGCCGCAGCCCTGGCAGCGCCACCGCTGCCGCCCGCACGCGCGCCCCGACTAGATCAGGCGCGTGCCGTCGTACGCAGGGCAACTCTGCGGGTCCTCTTCCATCACCACCTCCACCGCGCCGCCTTCCAGGCCCCTCACATCAGCATAGCGTCAGTCAGGCGAAACTCCCATTTTGTGAATAGCACCTCCAACAAGGCGATCGCTTACGCAATCTCACTTACTAAAGATGCTATAAAGGCTCTCGTAAAAGCTCTGCTTCGCCGTATAAGCGCCAGCAACTGAACCCAGGCTGCAATCTGGTCTGCAAGTAACCTGCCCGTCATGGCGGAAGAAAGCGCTGTAGCCGTCAGCAACTTCGATTTCTTGACTGTGTTTGGGAATTCTAGACAAATAGAGAAGATCGCTGCAAGCACTTTCAACCAAATAACGTCTGTCTCAAATCAATTACTCGACGATCAAGGCTCGCATGAAGCGCGACATTCTCTCCCATGCAGTTCGACTCCTGCTGCAAACAACGAACTTGCGCCTGCTCGGATGGCGCCTGTAACGCGCCGCCGGCTAAGCTGCGCCAGCCCCGCATTCCTAGACAGTAAGCCGGCCAGCCTCGCCTTGGCGGCGCTCAAGCCCGCGCAGTGGCAGATGGACCGCTTTCGCCAAACTTGGCAACATGGCGACGAACAGCGTGGAGAACCGACATGCCGATGCGATGGTTGGCTGTCACCGGTGTCGCGATGGCTTTGTCGGCTACTGCGGCGGGCACCGCTGCCAACGCCAAAATCCGCGCCGTCATCGTGCAATGGGGTGAGTCCGAGGTTGTGGAGTCGGACAAGCCGCTCGGCCCGGAATACCAGGAGCATTCCCTGAGCCCTGGGCGCGAGACGATCGCGTCCAGGTATGTCAACCACAGCGACCATGTGCCGGCTCAGCTATGCCGCGGCTTCGGCTTTGAGGCGTGGCTGGCCGGTGAGGTGGGCGACATGATCCCGAAGCGCATCCTGATGCGGGTGAACCATCCGTTGCAGACCCGTCCCGACGGCGCCACGAGCATGCAGGATACGCTGATGATGCCGGTGCAAGGGCGCGCGACCGGAGCCTCCTACACGTTCGACAGCCCGTGGGAAGTGCAGCCTGGGGATTGGACGTTCGAGTTGGTCCTGGGCGGCGAGGTCATCGCCTCCAAGACCTTCGTGGTGACGTTGCCTGAACCCGGCAGCCCGGCGCTGCATTGCCCAGGAGGCGCGATCAGCTGACCGCCAGCGGCGGCTTAGGCTGCGCGCCGCACCAAGGCAGCCGGCAGCCCGGCGATTGCGCGGTCGATGATCATGGCATCGGCTTCCACGGACAGGGTCGCCGCGATCACGTCCCGCGCCGCCCGGGCCGCGATGTCGGCGGCGGCAACGCGCACGTCCGTCACGGCCGCCTTCTCGGCCGCAGCGATGCGGTCCATGGCCATCTGCTCGCGACGGTGGCCGGATGCCTCCGCCTCCGTCCGCGCCTGCTCGCCGACGCGGGCTGCCTCAGCATGGGCAGACTGCAGCAGGGACTGCGCTTCCGCGGTGGCCTGCTCGCGCCGGGCTGTGGCGTCTCGCAGCATCGCCTCGGCGTCGGAGCGCAAGCGGCTCGCCTCGTCCAGGTCGGAACGGATGACCGCCGCATGACGGTCCAGCATAGTGGTCAGCGCCCGCCAGATACGGTTGCCGAACAGCACGAAGAAGATGACGAACGCGATCGCCACCCAGGAGCGCGGTTCGGCGAAGAAATGGGACATGGATGCCTCTCAGCCCTGCGCGGCAGCCGGCAGCAAGCCGCCAACAGCCAAATCGATCCGCGCTGCCTCCGGAACGTGGCCGGTCAGCCGGGTCACCACGGCGGTCGCGGCTTCCGCAGCGACCTGGCGCAGCGCGCCCATGGCGCCGGTGCGGGCGACGGCGATGCGGCCCTCGGCTTCAGACAGTTGGGCATCCAACGCTTCGTTCATCGCGGCGGCCCGGGTCGCCGCATCTGCCTTGGCCTGCTGCGTGGCGGCGGCGATGGCAGACTGCGCCTCTGCCCGGGCATGCCGGGTCGCTGCCGTCAGCTCGGCCACCGCGGCATCCGCCTGCATCTTGGCGGTGCGCGCGGTGTCCAGGTTGCCGCTGATGGTTGCCCGCCGCTCCTGCACGACGCTGCCCACCTTCGGCAACGCCCAGCGGGAGAGCAGGAAATAGAGCATGGTGAAGATCACCGCCCCCCACACGACCTGGCTGAGCGTGAGCGGGCTTTTGAAGTCCAGTTGCGGCATGCCCTCATGCTCCGGCCCAGCGGCCGCGAGCAGGAGGGCGACGCCGGCGAGGGCGAGGCGGCGCATGGCAGGAATCAGGTGAACAGGATCAGGAACGAGATCAGCAACGCGAACAGCGCCACCGCTTCCGTCAGCGCGAAGCCCAGGATGCCGAGGCCGAACACTTGGTCACGGGCGGAGGGGTTGCGCGCCACGCTGGTGACCAGCGCGGAGAAGATGTTGCCGATGCCGATGCCGACGCCCGCGAGCGCGATCACGGCAATGCCGGCACCAAGAGCCTTAGCGGCAGCGACGTCCATGTTTTGAAGTCCTTCGTTGGGTTAAAGAAATCTGACCGACGATTAGTGCAAATGCACCGCGTCATGCAGGTAAATGCAGGTAAGGATGGCGAACACGTAGGCCTGCAAGAAGGCCACCAGCAGCTCGAACCCCACCAGCAGGACATTGATCGCCAGCGGCCCCACCGCGCCGATCGTACCCAGCACGCCGCCGGCCGACAGCATCAGGATGAAGGTGGCGAACACCTCGAACATCACGTGCCCGGCGACCATGTTGGCGAACAGCCGGATCGACAGGCTCACCGGGCGCGACAGGTAGGAGATAATCTCGACCGGGATGATCAGCGGCGCCAGCAGCTTCGGCGCACCCGGCGGGAAGAAGTACTCCGTGAAGAAATGGCTGCCGTTCTCGCGGATTGCCACGAAGGTCACGAACACGATGACCATCAGCGCCAGTGCCAGCGTCACCGCGATGTGGCTGGTGTAGGTGAAAGCGAAAGGCAGCAGGCCGAGCAGGTTGCCCATCAGCACGAAGAAGAACAGCGTGAAGATAAACGGGAAGAAGCGGCGGCCTTCCTCGCCGATCTGGTCCACGCACATCTTCTCGATGAACTCGTAGCTCATCTCGGCCAAGGATTGCAGCCGGCTCGGCACCACGGCCCGGCCGCGCATGCCGTAAACCAGCATGAAAAGCACGATGAGCCCGCCCGCGACCATCCAGGCGTTGGACTGGGTGAAATTGACCGACTGGCCCAGCAAGCCCCAGCCATGATGCAGCCTGAATTGCCCGAGCGCATCGATCGTCGGTGCGCCTGCTTCCGTCGGCTCAGCCAAGGTCCTGTCCCTTCACGTCGGCCGCCCTGGCCGGCTTCGGCGCCATCAGGCGCCACACGTTCGCAATTCCCGCCGCCCCGCCCAGCAGGACACCGACCACCAGCAGCAGCGGCGAGGTGTGCAGCCAGCGGTCCAGCCCCCAGCCAAGCCCCACGCCCACCACGAGGGCAGACAGCAACTCGACCCCGACCCGCGCGCCGACGCCCCAGGCGGACCCGGCAGCGCTGCGTTCGATGGCTGGCATGGGCCGCCGCGCCTGCGCCGTCCGTAGCCTGCGCTCGAACTCGCCAGAGTCGTTTGCAGGGTCGTCAGCCAAGGCCGCCCTCCGCACCCGAACTGGGCAGGCTCGGCTTGCTAACCGGGGGTTACAGGGGTGTCAAGAACCGGCAAGGTTCGGAAACCGCCCGATTGCCGCCGCCACAGCCGGGCATACGCGCCGTCCGCCGCCAGCAGGGCGGCGTGCGTTCCCTGTTCGGCGATGCGGCCCTGCTCCATCACCACGATGCGGTCCATCCGCGCCAGGGTGGAGAGGCGGTGCGCGATGGCGATCACCGTGCGCCCCTCCATCAGCCCGTCCAGTTGCTCCTGGATGGCGGCCTCCACCTCCGAGTCGAGCGCACTGGTCGCCTCGTCCAACACCAGGATCGGCGCGTCCTTCAGGATCACCCGCGCGATCGCCACCCGCTGGCGCTGTCCGCCGGACAGCTTGACGCCGCGCTCGCCCACGTGCGCGTCGTAGCCGCGGCGGCCGTTCCAGTCCTCCAGCGTGCCGATGAACTCGTCGGCATGGGCGCGCCGGGCCGCATCCGCCACCTCGGCGCCCGGCGCTTCGGGGCGGCCGTAGCGGATGTTGTCGCGGATGGAGCGGTGCAGCAGCGAGGTGTCCTGCGTCACCATGCCGATCTGGCCGCGCAGGCTCTCCTGCGTCACGGCCGCGATGTCCTGGCCGTCGATGGTGATGCGGCCGGCCTCCGGCGCGTAGAAGCCGAGCAGCAGGTTGACCAAGGTGGATTTGCCCGCCCCCGACTGGCCGACCAGCCCCACCCGCTCGCCGGAGCGGATGTCCAGGTCGAGCCCGTGCAGCACGCCGCGCTGCGTGCCGTAGCCGAACTGCACCCCCTCGAACCGGATGGCGCCCGCGCTCACGATCAGCGGCCGGGCGCCCGGCAGGTCCGGATGCTGGCGCGGCCCGGCGATGGAGCGCATCGAATCCTGCACCACGCCCACGTTCTCGAAGATGCTGGTCACGCTGTCCGACACCCAGCCAGCGATGTTGTTCACCTGCCAGGCCAGCGGCAGCGCCATCGCCACCACGTCCACCCCCACCCGGCCTTGCCGCCACAGCCAGATCGACAGCCCGGCGGTGCCGACCACCATGCAGGCGTTGGTCACCTGCAGCATCAGCGCCCAGGCGGTCAGCAGCCGGGTGCTGCTCCGGTAGATCGCCGTCTGGTCGTCCACCAACCCGGACACGTAGGCGTCCTCGTCGGAGGCGCGGGCGAACAGCTTGACGGTCAGGATGTTGGTGTAGCTGTCCACCACGCCGCCGGTCACGAGCGAGCGCGCCTCCGAGTTGCGGCGGGAGCGGCTGCGCGCCCGCGGCACGAACCAGCGCAGCAGCACGGCGTAGGCCACGAACCACAGCGCCATCGGCAGCGCCAGCCGGACGTCGGCATGGCCCATCAGCAGCATCGCCGAGCCGCCGTAGATCACGATGTACCAGACGGCGTTGGTGGTGGCGACCACGCTCTCGCGCAGCGCCGGCCCCACCTGCATCACCCGGTTCGCCACCCGGCCCGCGAAGTCGTTCTGGAAGAACGTCCAACTCTGCCGCACGACGTGCCAGTGCGACTGCCAGCGCACCAGGTTGGTCAGGCCGGGCGTGATCGCCTGGTTGGTGACCAGGTTGCGCAGCAGCATGCCGCCAGGTCGCACCACCAGCAGCACGGCCGCCATGCCGGCAAGCTGCCACCCGGCCCGTTCCCACAGGTCCGCTGGACGGTATTTGGTCGTCAACGCCACCACCCGCCCGAGAAAGGCAGGGATGAGGCTGTCCAGCAGCGCCGTCAGGGTTCCTACGGCGAACAGCGCCACTACCAGCGCGCGGGATTGCCGGACGAAATGCCAGTAGAACGCCGCCAGCGTGTCAGGGGGCTGGCCCGGCGGCGGTGGCGCCGTGGGCCTGAGAATGCTTTCGAACCATTTGACCATGGCCGTGGAAGTCGGGGGCTGGCCGCGCCGGGTCAAGCCAAGCTCGCGTTATCGCTGCCTGGACGTGGCGCGGGCCGACCTATAACGAAGCGGGCCATGGGGCAGGTGGATCAGGCGCTCGGAACGGTTGCGAACTGGCTGCGCGCCCTGCTCGGCCTGTTCCTCGGCCTGTTCGGCGTGCTCGACGTGTTCTTGCGCCATGTGCTGGCCCGCGCCGGGGTGCCGGACAATGCGCAGGCCGTCATCATCCTGCTCGTGGCGGTGGTGTTCATCGCCGGCGTGCTGCGGCTGTTCGGCGGCGTGTTCCGCATTCTCCTGGTCGTGCTGCTGATCCTGCTGATGCTGCACGTCCTGCTCCCGTCCAACAGCTTCTAACCATCATGTCGGCCTAGCTGGGCCTGTCCAGCCCGCCTCCACCAAAGGATTCCCGATCATCCCCCCTGTAGCCCAGCTCGCCACGCACGCTTCCTCCCTCGCCGAGCCGCTTTCGCCCGGCAAGCGCTTCGACAGCGCCCAGCTGCACCGGCTGATCGCTGCCAGCCGCACCGTCCGCTCGCTGTCCATCGGCCTGCTCGCCCGGCTCGAGCTGGCCTTCCTGGCCGGTCACAAGGAGCGCCACGTGCTGGGCGCCATCAAGGCGGCCCGCCGTCAGCGCGAGTCGCTGCTGAGCGGCAACGAGTCGTTCTCGCTGTATTCCATCGCCCGCGCGCAGAGCCGGCTGGAGGGCGAGATGGCGGAGGTCGGCGTCTATCAGGGAGTCTCGGCCAAGATCATCAGCGTGGCCAGCGGCGGGACGCCGCTGCACCTGTTCGACACCTTCTCCGGCCTGCCCGCACCCGATGCGGACGAGTTCGCCCGGATGCGGGAAGGGCACTACGCGGCCTCGCTGCCCTCCGTGCAGGCTTTCATGGCGGACCGGCCGGACGTGAGCTTCCATCCCGGCCTGTTCCCGGCCACCTCGGCCCCGTGCGACGACCGGCGCTTCTCGTTCGTGCACCTGGACGTGGACCTGAAATCAAGCACGCTCGGCTGCCTCGCATTCTTCTACCCGCGCATGGTCCCCGGCGGCGTGATCCTGACCCACGACTATTCCTACCTGGACGGCGTGCGCGCCGCTTATGCAGAGTTCCTGGAAACCCGGCGCGAACGGCCGATCGAGCTGCCATCCTCACAGGCCATGCTCATCAAGCTGTGACAGGGGCCGATGGAATGCTGCGATCTGAAGGCCAAAGCCTTGCCAAGAAGCCAGCTTGCCTGAGTGCCGCCTTATGCAGCATTGAAAACCCCTTTGCCTGCAAGGGCCAGTTCACACGGTTGCAAAGCCGAGCCTGGCCAGGGCAGCCGGTCACTTCGCAACCGGCACGCTGAACGGATTGTGTACGGCTGATTGCCTTTAAGCCACGTTGTTCACGGTCAGGTTGGCAGTGTTCGCTGCTGACCATTTCAAAAGGAAAAACCATGACGCCAACAAACCAGAAGGGCGGCCCCCGCCTGGACCGCCGGGCCATGCTCGGCGCGGCCAGCGTGGCAACGATCAGCGCCGTTCTCGGCACCTCAGGCTCCGCGCAAGCCGCGGCAGCGACCGGGCTGACCGACGGGGACATCTTCAACTTCGCCCTCAACCTCGAATACCTCGAAGCCAACCTCTACCTGCACGCCGTGACCGGGCAGGGCCTGCCCAGCACCATGACCACCGGCACCGGCACGCCCGGAACGGTCACGCTGCTGACGCCCGGCCCGGTGCCGTTCCAGAGCACGGCCATACAGCAATACGCGCTGCGCCTCGCGCTGGATGAGCAGGCGCACGTCAACCTGATTCGCCAGTATCTCACGGTCAAGGGCTTCCAGCCGGTTGCCCAGCCCGCCATCAATTACGCTGCCGCCTTCACAGCCCTCGCAGTGTCCGCCAATTTGATCCAGCCCGGCCAGACCTTCGACCCGCTCGCAGATGACGTGAGCTTCCTGCTCGCCGCATATTCGCTGATCGACGTGGGCGTGTCGGCCTACGCCGGAGCGGCCAACATGATCGTCGATCCCGACCTGCAAGCCCAGGCAGCCGGGCTGCTCGGCGCCGAAGGCTCGCACTCGGGCGCGATCCGCGGCATCCTAGCTGACCTTGGCGGCGGGAACGCGACGAACGCCATTTCCGCGGCGCGGGCCGCCCTGTCCGGAGCGGCGGATGACGTCGGCACCTCCATCCCCGGCGAGGCCTACAACTTCATTGACAACGACTACAACGGCCTGGTCTTCCGCCGTACGCCGCAGCAGGTGCTGGCTATCACCTACCAGACCGCAGCGGTTGGAACGATAGGTGGCGGCTTCTTCCCGAACGGCGTCAACGGCATCATCAGCGCCGTCTAGCCTGCAAGCTGCCCCGCTGATCTCGGCGGGGCAGCTATGCTTCCGGCGGCCGCACCGACGCTATGGCTGCCAGGATCGTGGCATGGTCCGACTGCCGCCTAAGATCGCGTGCCAACTCCAGCATCCCGTCCCGCACTGACCCGTCTGCGGTCAGGCTTGCCAGACGGCGGCACTCATCGGAGCGTCGCTTGAACCAGTCGGCGTCCCAATGGCTCTCGAAGCCAGCCGGCAAGCACTCTTCCATCCCAGGCTTCCTCTCTCGATGTCGGATGCCGTTGCGCGGCATCACCTCACCACATCATGCTGCATGCCTGCAACGCGATCGGGCCCGTGCACGGGATGCCGGTTCCCTGGCTGCGCCTTGGCTCATGTCGAACCGCTGCAAGCAACGGCGGCTGTTCTGAGTCACTGAGATGGTCGGGGTGGCGCGCCCGGAAAGACTCGAACTTCCAACCCCCAGATTCGTAGTCTGGTGCTCTATCCAATTGAGCTACGGGCGCCGCGAGCGGGGTGTGTAGGCCAAGCTGCCCCGGCAGACAACCCGGAATTAGCCGACCAACTGGTCAAGCTCGCGCAGCAAGCCGTCCCCCATGGCGACGGTGCCGGCCAGGGTGGCGCCCGGCGCCATCACGTCGGCCGTGCGCAGCCCGCTGGCCAGCACGTTGCTGACGGCCCGCTCGATCAACGCCGCGTCCTCATCCATGGCAAAGGAATGCCGCAGCAGCATGGCGAAGCTCAGCACCTGGCCCAGCGGGTTGGCCACGCCCTGGCCGGCGATGTCCGGCGCGCTGCCATGGATCGGCTCGTACAACGCGTGGCGGCGGCCGGCCGGGTCAGGCGCGCCCAGCGTGGCGGAGGGCAGCATGCCGAGGCTGCCCGTCAGCATGGAGGCCAGGTCGCTCAGCAGGTCGCCGAACAGGTTGCCGGTGACGATGACGTCGAACTGGCGCGGGTTGCGCACCAGCTGCATGGCGCAGTTGTCGGCGTACATGTGGCTCAGCGCCACGTCCGCGAATTCGCGCGCGCCCAACGCGGTCACGACCTGCCGCCACAGCAGGCCGGATTCCATCACGTTGGCCTTCTCCACGCTGCACACCCGGCCCTGCCGCCGCCGCGCCAGCTCGAACGCGATGTGGGCCACCCGCTCGATCTCGTTGGTGGCGTAAACCTCGGTGTTGACGCCGCGCCGCTGCCCGTCCGCCAGCGTCTCGATGCCGCGCGGCTCGCCGAAGTAGATGCCCCCCGTGCTCTCCCGCACGATCATGATGTCGAGCCCGCGCACCACCTCCGGCTTGAGCGTGGAGGCGTCGAGCAGCGGCTCCAGCACCGTGGCCGGGCGCAGGTTGGCGAACAGGCCCAGCTCGCGCCGCAGCGTCAGGATGGCGAGCTCCGGCCGGTTGTCGAAGCCGAGGCGGTCCCATTGCGGGCCGCCCACCGCCCCGAACAGCACCGCATCCGCCGCCTTGGCCCGCGCCACCGTCTCCGGCGAGATGGGCGAGCCGTGCGCGTCGAGCGCCGCCCCGCCCACCAGGTCCTCGCTGATCTCGAACGTCGCGCCCCGCCGCTCGGCCATCCAGTCGATGACCCGGCGCACCTCGCCCATCACCTCGGGCCCGATGCCGTCGCCCGGCAGCAGCAGCAGCGTCTTGTCAGCCGGCATCGCGCCCCCTTACGCCGTGACGCCGGGCAGCCATCCCGGCCGCCCCGCCTCGTAGCGCTCGATGGCGGCGCTGCGCAGCATGGTCTGGTCGATGTCGTCCAGCCCGTGCAGCAGCAGGTGCTTGCGGAAGGCGTCGATGGCGAACGCGATCTCCTCGCCGGAGGGCCGCACCACCACCTGCCGCGCCAGATCGACGGTCAGCCGCGCGTTGCCGCCCAGGCGCGCGTCGTCCATCAGCTGGTCGCACACCGCCCGCGGCAGGCGGATCGGCAGGATGCCGTTTTTGAAGCAGTTGCCGTGGAAGATGTCGGCGAAGTCCGGCGCGATCACGCAGCGTATGCCGAAATCCAGCAGCGCCCAGGGCGCATGCTCGCGCGATGAGCCGCAGCCGAAGTTCTCGTGCGCGATCAGGATCTCGGCCTGGCGGTAAGGCTCCTGGTTCAGCACGAAGTCCGGCCGTTCGGCCCCGTCCGCGT
This sequence comes from uncultured Acetobacteraceae bacterium, assembly GCA_964247035.1. GTDB lineage: Bacteria > Pseudomonadota > Alphaproteobacteria > Acetobacterales > Acetobacteraceae > LMUY01. Next base: position 349 of record CAXTTH010000029.1, on the reverse strand, counting down.
CGTAGCGCAGCGTGTCGAAGGCATGCACGCCGAGGCCGGTGCGCTTGATGGTCTTCAGGAACCGCGCCGGAATGATCTTGTCCGTGTCCACGTTGGCCAGCGGCAGCGGGGCGGCAATGCCCGTCAGGATCGTGAACGGCTGCACTATGCCAGTTCCCGCACGTCCGTCAGCCGCCCCGTGACCGCGGCGGCTGCCGCCATCGCCGGCGACAGCAGGTGCGTGCGCCCGCCCGGCCCTTGCCGCCCCTCGAAGTTGCGGTTGGACGTGCTGGCGCAGCGCTGGCCCGGCGTCAGCTTGTCCGGGTTCGAGTGGCGGGAGGCCGGGTGCTCGATGTGCCTGGGGATGAAC
>CAXTTH010000028.1:0-13552 GCA_964247035.1 uncultured Acetobacteraceae bacterium | reverse complement strand
CTCCTGCCAGTGCTCCTTCAACGCCTCCAGGTCGTCCGGGCTGTAGTCGCCAGCCACGATCAGCAGGCCGGCCGGCCCCTCGATCTCGACCTTGGTCAGCTCGGCCTTGGCCCGGCTCTGCTCGGCCTGGCTCATGTGCACGGCGTAGCCGGGGATGCCGGCGAACATGACCGCCTTGTCGTGCGGGATGTCCTCCGACACCATGCCCTTGCCGTCGCGGATGAACTGGATGCCGTTGATGGAGGTGGAGGCGTTGGGCAGTCTGCAGGACACGCGGGCCAAGGGGGATCGCTCCGGTCAGTGGATGGGCAGCGCGGCCGGCCCGCGGCGGAACCGGCCGGCGCGATCAGGTGACGACGACGGGGCCGCCCGACCCCGACCCCGCCGCGCCCCCCGGGCCCCAGGTTCTTGACGATGGCGTGGTGCTTGCGCTTGGAGATGCGCAGGTAGCCGAACATCATCTGCGCCCACGGCAGCACGGCGCTGGCCGTCGGGTAGAGCTGGAACTTCACCATCGGCAGCAGTTGGCGCCAGACCATGCTGGTGTCGCTCTGCGTCAGGTTCAGGATGTAGGCGCGCGCCGTGCCGGGCAGGTCCCGGTTCAGGTCCACGTAGGTGGTGACGGCCGAGGTGCGGGGGATGCGGCACATCTCCCGCAGGTCGGCCAGCGCGTTGGTGCCGTTCAGCCGCGAGCGATAGATCACGTAGCCCGTCTCCAGGCCGGCCACGCTGCTGTTGATGGTCAGCGTGTTGGCCTGCCCGGCGCCGATGGCGACCTGCGCCGACATCAGCCCGACCGACGTGCCGGCCGCGTTGGTCCCGGCGACCAGGTAGAAGTAGTTGCCCGCCTGGGTGGCGGCGAACAGGCTGGCGACGTTCACCGCCTGCGCCATGGTCACGGAGGAGGGCTGCAGGCTGGCCTGCACCGCGGCGACGGCCGGGAAGCGAAGCTCGAAGGGCGTCTTCTGCTTCTCGTCGCGGATGAACACGTCCTGGTTGGTCGCCAAGTCGCCGTTCGACGTGCGCAGCGCCCGCACCGAGGTGCCATAGGCGATGCTGTTGGGGCTGTTGTCCAGCGCCACGCGGAAGGCCGGGTCCAGGTTCTTGTCCATGTCGGACTGCACCAGGGGCGGCCAGAAGATGTCCGTCGCCGTGCCGAAGTTGCCGTAGCCGGAGATGTTGGCCGTCGCGTCCGCGATGGCGCCGATCCCGGTCAGGTTGTTGCCGCGGGCGTCCATGATCGCGGTGCCGTCCACCAGCCCCGCATCCACGCCGGCCTGCATCTGCGCGTCAATGCCGTCGAACTCGGTCGGGATGACGGCGCTGTTGCCCTCGAACATCAGGTATTCGGCATCGGACAGCAGCTGGATGGTGCCGTTGTTGTATTCCGTCGTCTGCGCCGAGACGATGTTGTTGACCAGCGTCTCCACGAAGCTGACCTGACGGCGGGTCATCAGGTATTTCACCTGGCCCACGCGCCGGGCGTAGCTGCCCGTGGCATCGGCGATGATGCCCGTCTCGGTGTTCGTGCTGCCGCCCGGGAAGCCGCCGACACCGTTCTGCTCGGTCCATTCATCGACCGTGGCACCAGGCTTCGATTCCGGCAGGCGGTTGAACAACCGGAAGTTCTTGTTCTGGGCGATGACCACCTGCATGGTCTTGTCCAGCGACTGGATGCGCAGTGCGGCCCCGCCGGTCAACTGCGACACGTCCGTGCCATAGCCGCCGGAGTCCAGCGCCTTGCGCAGCTCCTCGACCGCGCTGCCGGCGATGGCGCCGGTGGCGCCGCCGGCAGCAGCCATCGGGTTGGAGAAGTCGATGCTTACCGACATGGGCGGAAATTCCTCTTGCAAAGCGTAGTGGGCGGCACGGCGGGGCGGCTACTTGTCCGCGAACTTCATGACCCGGGAGACGATGGAAGCCGGCGGCTGCTGGCCAGCGCCGAGAAAATGCTCGGCCAGGGAAACCTCTTCCCCGGTGACGGCGGATGCCTTGAACGCCTTCATCATGCTGTCCATGAAGGCGTGCGGCCGGACGCCTTCCGGCTCGGCCTGCTTCACGCTCATGTCCGGCTTCTCGTGCACGTTCAGGACCGTGGCCCGGCCACGCGGCTGGCCGCCGATCTCGGTGACCTTGGCCTGCAGGGACTTGATCAGCTCGCCCTGCTCCTTGACCGTCCGGCCGAGCGTCATGTTGAGCGTCAGCGTCGAGGACAGCGCCTTCTCCAGCTTGCCGACGCTGTTGCCGAGGCCCTTGTTCTCGTCGTGCAGCGCCTTCATCATGTCGGCTGCGTCGATCACCTCGACCTCGTTGCCGTCCTGGTCCTTGACCAGGAACGACTTGCCGAAGGAGCGGCTTTTCGCCGTGTCGTCCTCGTCCTTGTCGTCCTCCATCATGGCGCTGCCATCGGCCTTCATCATGGGCTTGCCGTCGGCGTCCATCCTGGGTTGGCGCATGACGTGCCTGCCGTCGGCGTCCAGCATGGGCTTGCCGTCCTTGTCCTTGCGGACCATGGACATGTCGGGCGCACCGCTGGGCATGGCCTTCATGAAAGTGTCCAGTTCGCCCAGGAGGGCTTCGTAACCCGTGGCCGCGGTGGTCATGACTGCTTCCTCTTGCTCGAAAGATCGCGCGCCAGGCCGGCGCGGAAGTTCTCCGTCCACAGGCCAGCCTTCGCCGGATCAATGCCGTATTCATCCTGCGCGTGACGCATGATGTCCGCAGGCGCCTTGCCGACGGCGCCCTTGCGAAGATCGTCGGAAAGACGATCCCGGAAGTCCCAGAACGACGTGACCTGCGGCTTCCTGTCCAAGGACTGCTTGCGCAACGCAGCGCCGCCGGTGAGCGTGGCGCTGTCCGTGCCGTAGCCGGCCTCCAGCCCCTTGCTCAGGTCGATCTCCAGCCCGGCCAGGCCCCAGCTCTTCGCCAGCAGGCCCATGGGCACGGTGCCGACCGTCTCGACGGTGTGGTTGACCGGCGTGCGGCTGAGGCCGACGTTGGTCCAGCGCACCTCAGTCACGACGGGGCGCATGGCGCGCGTCTCCGGGTCCACGCGCTGCTTGCGTGCGCCGTCCGGGATCGCGCCGCCGACCGAGGGATACCAGCGCGACGCCGGCACCAGCTTGGTCAGGCTGTCCCACACCTCGTTGGCCTTGGCCGCCATCGGCGTGTCGCCGGAATACAGTTGCGCCTTGACGAAGGTGCTGGGCGCGTCGGTGCGCACCTCGACCGGCTGGCCGATCTCGTAGGCCAGGTAGTCGGGGATGCCGGCCTTGGCGCCGATCTGCGTGATGTGGTCAACGTCGATGTTGCCGAACCGCTTGAAGTAGTCGGCCGACGCAGCCAGCGCCTTGGCCAGCACGACCTCGCCTTGCAGGTCCTGGCTTTCGTTGGACGCCTCGAAATACACGAAGCGGTCCGCCCCCTCCGCAAAGGGGGTCGCCTTCAGGAAGCATGGGAAGCTCAGGAACTCTGCGCGCTCGGCGTCGAACATGACGCCACCGTCGCGTCACGACCCTACGGGATGCCTCAAGAAATCGCGGTGGCGGCCAAGTGCTTCTGCGCGCTGGCGATTACGGTGGCCAATTGGCCGCGCTCCAGCGTCAGGGCCTGGTAGTCGTCCGCCGCCGCCGGCTCCAGCATCACCTGCGGCCGCAGCGCGTCGAGTTCCTTGCCGACGGCCGCCAGGCGCGCGACGGCGGCGTCATGGATGCGCTGCTCGGTCGCGGCCGACTTCTGCGCCAGGCCGGACAGGTGCGTCAGCCGCAGCTTGACGGCGGCGATGTGGCGATCGCGGATTTCCATCCATCCACAATGGCATCACGACCGCCGCACGATTGACAGGATCGTTCCGGCCTGGCACATTCGTCATAATGACGAAATCGGACGGGTCAAGATGATAGACACCAACGCTCCCGCGCCATTGACTGCCAGCTTAAAGGGCCAGTGCGCCAATGGCCACACCTGGGCCGTTCAGGTGCCTGCCCAAGCAAGCGAGGCCCTTCGCTATGCGGCATTGCGGGTAGCAACCTGCCCGCAATGCGGCGCGTCGCACCAGAAGGCGGTGTTCACGTGATCGACGCCCTGGCGCTCGCCAAGCGGCTGCATGGTGACCAAGTGGACGCGGCTGGCCAGCCCTACTGGAAGCACTGCCAGCGGGTTATGCTGAACCTGGATTGCAGTTGGCCGCTTGGTCCAGAAGTCCTGCAAGCCGCTGCTTTGCATGATGTGCTGGAGGACACAGGGACCAAGGCCAACGATCTCTCGTGTTTTGGGGTCTATGACCGCGCGATCAAGATTATAGTGCGGGTCACGCGCTCAGCGTATCCTTCGCAACTGCCTTACCTGGACTGGATCAGGGAACTCGCTGCTTCCGGTGTGAGGGATATCATTCGTGTCAAGCTCGCTGACGTTCTGGATAATGGCGATCCTTTGCGAATGCCAAGGCCGCTGAACTGGGAAGAGCGCATAGCCACTCGCTACGGCCCGGCTCGCGCCATTTTAGAGGAGGCGCTGCGCCGTGGTTGACGACATGACCCTGGCCCAAGCCCGCGCCATCAACGCCAAGATGACCAAGGGCTGGTTCGTGGGCAACTGCATCTCGGAAGGCAATGTGCCCGACCTCCGCGGCATCCGCCTGGCCGACGCCGAACGCGCCACCATGGTCATTTCCCGGCACAACGCGGAGCGCGAGCAAGCCGGGTCTTGCCACTTCGAGACGACGGTGGCGCCGGCCGACCTCGCCCGCACCTTTGCCTGGATGATCGTCAACGGAGCCGGCAACGATGGCGTCCTTGATTCCGTTTGACAGCCTCGTGCTCGGCTGCCTGATCCTGCTCTACATGCTGCCGTCGCTGATCGGCGCGGCGCGCGACGTGCGGGGCTTGACCAGCCTGTTCTGGATGAACCTGTTCTTCGGCTGGACGGCCTTCGGCTGGGCCGCGCTCGTGTGGATCGCGGTTTACTCGCCGTCTGACCAGGAGGCAGACGACTGGCGGACCTATCGCAGGGGCAAGGAGCCATGGCTATGAGCGATCAGCGTAATGCGGACGTGTCCGTCGCGCAGTGCAAGCTACACCCAGATGAATGGCGCATCGAATGCCCGGACTGCGATGAAGAGGGTGGCGTTCAGGGCACAATCTTCTCAGGTCCAAGGGCCGAATTGCGCGCTCGCGGGTATGCGCGGCGCTATTACAACTATGATCCAAACTGAGGACATGCCGCGATGAGAAAAGTGATCCAGCTTTCCCAGACGCCAACTCCGACAGGCGGCTACCGCCTGTTCGCGCTATGCGACGACGGGACGATCTTCTGCTTAGTGCCAAGTTCGGGCGGACACCCCGGCTACGGCTGGGAGAGGATGCCAGATGTCCCGCAGGACAAGCGCGGCTAAGCTAAGCTGCTTTGGTCAATCAGCCTGTCGTCTTGAAGGGACATAACGTGATTGCCTACGCTATAACGAACCTGGTAAATGGCAAGAAATACATAGGAATCACGACTAAAAGTTTGTCGTTGCGCTGGAAATGGCATCTACTCTCAAGCAACTCCAAAGCGCGACGCGCTTCGTCGGCGATATCTAAAGCCATCTCTCTCCATGGCAGAGAAAATTTTGCCATTGAACAAATTGCCTCTGCATCCTCTCTGGCCGATCTTCACGCAATCGAACGGATGCTTATCAAGCAAGAACGGACGCTGGCACCCGGCGGTTATAATCTGACTGGGGGCGGAGATGGTGTGTTCTCCCCCTCAGATGAGCTTAGGCGAAAAATGAGCCTTGGCCAGCGTGCCCGCTCACCTTTTAGTGATGAGACAAAGAACCGCATTAGTATTTCTCTGCTTGGAAGAGCAGTAAGCATCGAAACTCGCAACAGGATTTCTATCGCTCTAGCTGGACACGTCGTTTCGACTGAAACGCGTCAGCGTATGAGTGTCGGGCGATCTGGCAAAGGCCATAGTCAAGAATACAAAATCCGCCTAAGCGAATTGACAAAGGGCCGCCCAGGGATCGCTCATACCGAGGAGAGTAAGCGAAAGATGTCTATTGCCCGCAAGGGTGTGCAACGGGCTCCGCTTTCTGATGAGACAAAAGCTAGGATTTCGGCCGCAAACTCAGGTAAGAAGAGAACCGTCGAGGCCAACGAGGCCAATCGGCAAAGAGGGTTGGAACAAGCTGCTCGGCGCGTCTTAATCAACACCAAATTAGACGCTTCCGTGAGCCTTGTTCCTCTCATTATTGATGGCTCGCACGCGCGATAGTTGACCGGCTAAGCCACTATCGTCTAAGCCCTCCAATGGTGAGGTCATAATTTCCCGCAGTTCACCTTTCGTCGCTAGGCGCTTCCGGGCGCGAGCTTCGACTGGATGATTTGCCACCAAATCGAACAATTCGACATCCTCCGATTGGCCTACCCGGTGAATGCGGCCATTGCGCTGGTTCCACAACATGCTGGTATTTGGACTGTCATACTGCACCAAAAACTTCCCGCGCTGCAAATTCGCTCCTACGGCTCCGGCGTCGGACGCGACCATGATGTCGTGCTCGCCTGCCTGGTAGGCCCGCTTCTTCCGGTCCTTCTCCGCCGAGGAATCGCCGCCGGTCAGCGTCACCACCCGGTGGCCTTCCTTCTTCAGGCGGTCCGCGATCTCGTTGACGGAGGAGAGGCGGTGCGCGAACACCACGCCCGGCCGGCCGCGGCGGTCCGCGGCGATCTTCGACAGCGCCTCCGTCTTGGCCCCGCCGTCGATTGCCGCGTGCTTGGCCGTGTTCAGCAGGATGCCGAGGCTGTCCTGTAGCGTCTTGGCCAGTTCCTCGTGCTTGTCCGCCGGCACGCCGTCGAAGCTGCCGGGGGAGAGCGTGCGCATGGCGGCAACGTCCACCTTGCCGCCCATGCGCGCCGCGCGCCCGGCGTTCGCCGCCTGGTCCAGCGTGCGCAGCCGCTCATGCTGCTGCGGCGAGAGCTCGACCTTGATCTCGGTCTTGTTGGCCTTGACACCCGGGTCGATGCGGCCGGTGTAAAAGTGCCGCGCCATCTCCCGCCGCAGCCCGTCGCGCGCGGCCTCGGTGTCCACACCGTATTTGCGCAGGAAGGCGTCCCGGTCGGTGTAGCGGGCCGGGTCCATTTTTTGAAGCACCGAAAACGCCTCGCTAGGATCATTCTTAACGGGGTCCGCCGTTGCGTTGACGTAGTGCCCCATGCCGTCGGCCACCGCGTCCAGCGTGTTCGCCATGCGGCTGTTTTCCTTGCCGGCGCGGTTCAGCAGCGAATGCCCCTCGTCCACCGCCATGTAGTCGTGGTGGATGCCCTCCTTGTCGAGCACGCCGCGCATGTAGTCGCGCCGCTTCGGCTGCGACATGCCCTCCAGCTTCTTGGCCACCGCGTCCGGCGTGGTGCCGTCCTGCTGCGCGGCCAAGTGCAACACGTCGTCCCGCAGCGCCTGGTGGGTGACGACGTTGAAGTCCACCTTGGGGTCCTTCAAGGCCGCCAGGCGCTCCTCCCGGCTCGCCCCCGGGTTGGCATGCCAGTTGAACTTGCCGGCCTCCAGCAGCGTCTGCGCCTCGGCGCCGAACTGCCCCTGGACGATGGACGGCACCGCAAATATCGCCCTATTTGCCTTGCCTTTTGCCTTCAAATGAGTGAAGGCACCTAGCATAATAGCGGTTTTACCACTATTGTGATGCACTACGCCTTCCGCCGAGTAGTTATGCCAAAACGGCACATGTAGGTCGAAAACTGGCGCTGCTTGTAGATACTTTAGTCCAACAATCCTGTGAGTGACCGATGGCGAACCACCGCGCCTTACCATACGAGCAGATCGTAGCCGCCTTTCGCGAAGAGCCAAATCCAGTTTGTCTAGCGCGTCGTTTGGGTGTGTCGCCCAAAACCATTCGCCGAGCGTTGCGGGCGCAGGGCGTTGTGCTTGAGCCGCAGAATTGGCGCACATATCCGCCGGCCCACCCGGTTCGCAACGGCGCGGTTCTTCGTCAATTATTTGATGAGGGTCTGTCTGTGGTTCAGATTGCAGTAGACCTTGTTGCGGATGAGCAGATAGTGCGGCGAGAGCTGAAGAGGCATGGTATTGCTCTTCGTGGGCGCTCAATTGAGCAACTAGGCTCGAGAAATCATAGTTGGATTGAAGGTCGGTATGTGGATGAACTCGGTTATATTCGAGTTTACCAGCCAGATCATCCCCACGCGCAACAGAGAGGCTATGTCCTAGAGCATCGGCTGGTGATGGAAAAGAAGTTAGGGCGCTATCTTCGGCCTGAAGAGGTTGTGCATCACAAGGATGAAAACCCCTCCAACAACCGCCCGAACAATCTTCTGCTTTTCCGTGATAATGGCGAGCACATACGGGTTCATAAAACCGGATCGCGGCACTCTCCTCAGACAAAAGCCCATCTCGCAGAGCTTGCAAAGCGCCAATGGGAAGCAAAGACAGAGGAGCAGCGAGCCGCTCAGACTGCGGGCCTCCGGCCACGAGATCATCGCCAACCGTGAGGTCGGCAGCCTTGACCCAGCCTCGGTGGGTCAAAAACACATGGTTGGCGGCCACTGTGATGCGGCCTTCGCTCCATGCAACCCGCACCATTGGTTCAACGCTTTTTGCGAAGACGGGCGACGCAATCTGAAGCTGCTGCTTCCCAGCATTATCCAGAGCCAAAACAACCGGGCGTTCTCCGCTAAGCCACCATTCTCCAAACGTCATGCCGCGCCCTTCGGCGTCGTCCAGCACCGTGTCGCCATCAACGCAGCCGACCCCGAGCCCGAGCGCGATGCGCTTGTCGTGCTCGATCAGCTTCACCGCCCGTTGCCGGCCGACGTACTTCCCCGACATGGTGGGCTGCCAGAGCGGCACCGGCTGCCCCGGCTGGAAGTTGCGCCCGACGATCGGCATCATGCCGGCCACCTGCTGCTCCGCGGCGTGCCCGATGCTGCGGCGCTCGCCCAGCGCCATCGGCTTCTCCGGGGCGGCGGCGGACGGCGCGGGGTCCTCGGACCCGAACATTCCCATCTGCGACTGGCTGACGGCTTCATCCGCCGCTCGCGCCGCGTCGAGCTTGTCCGACACGCTCCCGGCCGCGTACTTCCCGGCCACTCGGCTGCGCAGGCGGTCGGTCATGTCACGGTGCTCGGCCAGGCGCTGCTCCCGCGCCTTCGAGTCCAGCGCGTCCAGGTGGTTCAGGTCGCCGGCGATGACGGTTCGGCCGGTGCGCAGCGGTGCGCCCGGGCGATGCAGGTTGTGCTGCCGGGCGAACTCGTCCAGCACCCGGCCCTTCAACACGTCCTGCGTGGCGGCGTAGGCCTTGGCCGGCGAGCCCATGACATCGAGGTATTTGCCCCAGCTCATGGTGGCGGCGTTGACCTTCTCCGCCAAGCCGTCCCGCTCCGCTTTCCAGGCCGCATGCTCGGGGTTTGCCTCCTCCCCGCCGAACATGTCCTTCGCCGTCTTGGCGGGTTCGGATTGGTCGAGCTTGGCCAGCTTCTCCTGCGCGGCCGCGGCGCCGGCGTCCACCCGCCCGTGCTCCGCCGCGAACACGTCGCGCAGCGCGCGCTGGTCCTGCGGCGTGAGGTCGCCGACCGGCTTGAAGGCCGCCGGCCCAGCCGGGTGCTTGGCCAGGGCAGCATGCAGCGCGTTGACCGCCACCTGGTCGACCTTGAACTGCTGCCGGTGCAGCGGCGTGCGCTCCAGGCCGTAGGCCCGTTCGGTGAAGGCGTCGGCCATCTTGTTGAAGGCGTCCCCGTGCGCCTCCGCACGGATCATGCTGCCGTCCTGGCCGTGCAGCGGCGCGACCCTGTCCAGCACCGCCATGAAGGCGTCGCGGTCCCCCGCCTTGCGCAGGGTGTCCTCCGACAGCAGCCCGGCCATCACGTCAGCCGGCGCATCGCCATCCGCCGTCCGGCCGCCGATATAGTCCTTGATGGCCCGCTCGACGCCGCCTGACCCGACGCTGAACGGCTTGGCGAGCCGCGGCGCCACGCCGGGCTGCGCGTTCATCGCCATCTCCGGCCGGCGGGCGACGCCTTCCGGCAGCCAGTCCTCTTCGTCCGCCCTGCCCTCCATGATGTCGAGCGCTTGGCGGGTGTGCAGCATGTCTACCCGGGCGACCGGCTGCGCCAGCTTGTCCAGGCCCGACCCGTGGACGGTCAGGATGGTGCTCGCGCCCGCGCGTTCGACCGTGAAGTCGCCCTTGTCCAGGCCGATCGCGTGCGCCTGCTTGATGGCGTTCTCAATCGTGGTGCGACCCAGCGATGCCTGGACATCCTTGCGGCCCGGGTTGTCCAGCGCCGCCACCAGCGCCGCATTCGCCTCCATCTCGCCCAGCGCGGTGCCGAGCGTGCGCTGGGCATGGTCGGTGAACTCCCGACGCCGGGCGTTCAGTTCCTGCGCCACGGCCAGGTCGTGCCCGGTGGCGCCCTCCCCCACGTCGATCTCCTTGGCCATCTCCTGCCAGTCGCGCGCCTCGCGGATCGCCTGGTCGGACAGCGCCATGTAGTGCTCGACGTGGAACGTCCCCATGGCCTCGCGCAGCGTGTCCATCTCGCCGTGCGGCAGGTCGCTGCCGAGCCGGCGCGCCAGCACCTGCGCCGCGCCGGCCACCCCCAGCACGTCCACCACGGAGCGGTCCACCAGGGAGCCGCCGCCGGCCGCCAGCGCCACGGCGTTGATGCTGTTGAACGCTCCCACGCCGATGTGCTTGCCCAGGCTGTCCTGCCCGGCGCCCAGCTTGCCCACCTCGTCCAGGAAGGCGCGGGTGCGCAGGGTGCGGAGGTCGCTTTCCAGATCCCGCGTCACGGCCGATTCCTCGACCGGGCCGCCCTGCTCCAGCACGTAGGCCTTCGGCTCCACCGGCGCGCGGGCGGCGTCGATCTGCTTGCCTTTCTCCGCTGCATCCCGGCGCACGGCGCGCAGCGCCTTCTCGGCTTTCAGCAGCTCGACCACCTTCTTGGCGTCCACGGGGGCATTCGGCTTGAGGGCCGGGCCCGGTTCCTGGATGGCCTTCAACTCCGTGGCCACCCGATCCGCCATCTCCTTGTGCTTGCCGGCCGCATCGGCAGGCTTGGCTTCACCCTGCGGCTTGGCCGCGGCGGCCTGCTCCGCCAAGCCCTCCGGCGTCAGGCCGGCCTTGGCCGCCCGCTTGTCGTAGTTCGTGGCGTAGCCGAGCCCCTTGGTTGCCGGCGCGATCGGGTCAAGGTCCTGGACCGTCAGCGCCTCCGGATCGGACGTGGTCAGCGGCACCTCGCCCAGCCCGGCTTGGCTGCGCGCCTCGGCGTCCTGGACTAGGCGCTGGCGCTGCTGCTTCACCGCGTCCTGCGCCGCCTTGAACACGGCCGCAGCATGCTGCTTGGCCGCCTTCGCCTGGGCTTCCGGCGTGGCCTTGGCGAAGCGTTCCGCCGGGAACTGCATCTGCTCCGGCGTCCAGCCGAGCGCGTCGGCCACTTGGCTGACGAACTTCGCCTGGTGATCCTGCAACTGTGCCTTGAGCGCCTCGCGTGCCTTGGCCTTCGAGGCGGTCAGCCCGTCCTTGCGGTCGCGCTCGGCTTGACGCTTGCGGGCATCCTTGTGCAGCGCGGCCTTCTGCCGCGCCTCGTGGGTATACTCGGCTTCCGACTTCACGCCCGTCAGGCGGAGGTGCGACAGTTTCCCGCCTGCGCCTCCTATCACCTTCATCGCCCCGTCGCTCGTGGGTTTCACAATGACGGGAACGCCCTTGTCATGGCCGGGCGGCTTCACCGTGATCCAGCGTTCCCCCGGCGCGAGGGCCTTGAAAATGTCGAAGAACCGGGCTACAAACTCATTCACCTCGTTCGGCCGCCCAATATCGGGATGGTAGTGGGCTTCTCCTTCGGAGGAGCGGGACAGTGATTTGCCCAGTAACGCACGGAGCGCCGAGTAAGAAACCCTGCCTTCAACGGGCAGGGTTTCGCTCTTTTGAAGCTTACCTTTCGGCTTGACGGTGCCCCACTCCTCATAAATCCTACCTAGCTCGGCATTGGTTTTGGGGTATGCCGAGACAAAATTGTAGTTCTGCCTGGTGTTTATCTTGAGAATTACTAGGTAAGTTTCCGAGGAAGATGTTCGCGCACCGAGGAACAGATGGTCGCCATGATGCGCCAACACCCGCCATGGTCGGCTTATTGTCTGTAAGAGCCGATCCATAAACACTGCCCGTTTCGGATCATATATTCGAGGGCCATCTTTTGTCTTTGGGCGATCATAGACATCGGGCGGCGCACCGTCTGCATCCTTTGTCCATGCATGGTGACTATCAGCCTTGAACGTCACCGAGGCGGTGAAAATCCCTGATTTGGTCTTAACGTTGAGACTAAGCGTGCGATCAGCAAAATGCTGATTCCAATACGCCTGCGCTTGGTCTTTCGTGGTGATGCCAGCCGATGACGGCAGCACCGGCACGTCAGCCGGCGCGCTGCCGCCCACCTGCCCGGGCCGCCCTTTATGCCCATGATCGCCGGAGCCAGGGCCGCCCTTGAAAATCCAGAACCGCATCCGGCCACGCTGGCATCACGACCAGATGTGCGGCATTGTGTCGCCGTAACGACGAGCCTTTGCCATCCGGCTCAGGACGCGATGAATGCAAGGCCATCCCATGCAGCTCGCTGAACAAGCCCCTGCGGCGCTCCGGCGCAACAGGCAGGTCATCGGCCTGGACGGCATCCGCGGCCTCGCCGCGGTCATGGTGGTCGCCTACCACCTCGGCTTCTGGTTTTGGGCCGGGGCGGCGACGCATCCCGGGTTCGGCGGCTACTCGGTGAGCACCGAGTGGCTGGCGCCCGCCACGTCGTTCGGCTGGGTCGGCGTGCAGACCTTCTTCGTGCTGTCCGGCTTCGTCATCGCCTACTCGGCGCACGGCTCCGGCGCGCTGGCCTTCGCCCGCGGCCGGGTGCTCCGGCTCGCGCCGGCGGCCTGGATTTGCGCCACGCTGACCGCCGCCGTGCTCGCGCTGTGCAAGATCGGCCCGTACTCCCGGCACGACGTGGCCTGGAACTGGCTGCGCACCGTGTTGTTCGACCCGATCGGCCCCTACGTGGACTGGGCCTACTGGACGCTCGGCATCAAGGTTGTGTTCTACGCCGTCATCTTCGCGCTGCTCTGCCTGCGGCAGTTCCACCGCATGCCGCAGGTCATCGGCGCCATCGGCCTGCTCAGCACCGGCTACTGGGCCGTCCGCACCTGGCCGGCGCTGTCGCCCGGCCTTGCCGCCTTGGCCGGCTCGACGGAGGGGCTGGCGCTGCGGCTGCACGAGCTGTTCCTGCTACAGCACGGCTGCTTCTTCGCCATCGGCGCGTTCCTGTGGCTGTGCTTCTTCCAGCGCGCCAGCCCGCCATCGTCCAACCTGGGCCGCATGCTGCTGATCGGGCTGTTCGCCGCCGGCGGGCTGCTGCAGATCAGGTCCACCGCCTGGGTGCAGGAGAGCGCCTCGCATCTCGGCCTGCCGACCGCGACGCCCTGCCTGGCCTGGCTGGCGCTGCTCGGCCTCATCGCTGCGTCGATCGCGGCCAACGACGCGCTGCACCGCCGGGCGCCCTGGCTG
>CAXTTH010000027.1:0-13895 GCA_964247035.1 uncultured Acetobacteraceae bacterium | reverse complement strand
TCCATTACTGGGGCGGGCGGGCTGCCTGCCGCCGCATGATCCTGGACGCGGCCGGGCGCGCCGGCGGCCTGCTCGCCGTGGCCGGGTCGATGAAGCAGGACATGGCGGCCCTTGGCATGGACCCGGCGAAGATCACCGTTCACTACACGGGCGTGGATTTGGAGCGCTTCCGTCCGACAGACCGCACGGCGGCCAAAGCCGCGCTCGGCGTGTCCGGCCCCTTGGTCGTCAGCCTGGGCGCGCTGATCCCGCGCAAGGGCCACGGCATCGTCATCGAAGGGATGAGGGCGCTGCCCGATGCCACCCTGCTGGTGAGGGGGGGGGGGCCGGACCGCGCCGTGCTGGAGCAGGCGGCCAACGCCGCGGGGCTGAGCGGCCGGGTCCGGCTGCTGGGCAACCAGCCGCATGCGGCATTGCCCGCCATCCTGGGCGCTGCCGACGTGATGGCGCTGGCGTCGGCCAGCGAGGGGCTGGCCAATGCCTGGGTGGAGGCAATGGCGTGCGGCACCCCCGTGGTGACCATGGCTGTGGACGGCGCGGCGGAAGCGATCGACCCGGCCGTGTCTGGCCGGCTGCTCACGCAGCGGACGCCGCAAGCCTTTGCCGAGGCAATCCGCTCCGTGTTGGCGGATGCGCCTGCCCAGGCTGCCGTCCGCATTTCCGCGGAACGGTTCACCTGGGAACGCAACACGCAGGCGCTGTTCAAGCATCTGAGCACGGTCGCTGCGAGAGGACGCCCCTAGCAAGCTTGGGGCTTTGCCCCAAACCCCACCAGAGGACGGGGTCCTCTGGACACCTGTGTGCAAAGAGGTCAAGGGGACGACCGTCCCCTTGCGGGTGCAGGGCAGAGCCCCGCCCTTGTCTTGCCTCGCAAACCCCCAAGCAGCCTGTTAGCTGCGCAGGGCGGCGGACCCGAACAGGTTTACGGTGCTGGCGTCGCCCAGCAGCTGGATGTGCGTCTTGTCCGACAGGGTAATGTTCACGGACCCGCCCGACACCGTCTCGGACGCGACCTTGACGCCGTGCAGCACCAGGGAGTCGGCGCCATTGCGGAAACCGGCGATCGTGTCGCCGCCGCCGCCGCTGCCGGACACGAAGTTGAACACGTCGGCCGCGCCGTAGCCTGCGACCTGCACGAAGGTCGCGCCATGGCCGAGCGTCAGCGTGCCTCCCCCGGGCGTGAGCGTGAGGCTGGCCTTGCCGGCGCCGGCCACGAAGGTCACGCCGCGCTGTCCGCCGCTCACCACGAGGCTGCCAGAGCCGCCCGTGACGTTCAGGCTGCCATACTCCCCGTTGATCGTGGCGGCTCCGGAGCCGCCGATGAACGTGAGGGCGGACGCGCCTTGGTCGTAGTCCAGCGTGCCCGTGCCGCCGCGGACCGTCACCGCGTCCCCCACGGCATTGTCGTAGTCACGCACCGTGAGCGCGCCGCTGCCACCCGTCACCATGCAATTCGCCGCGGTGATCATGATCACGCCGCTCCCCGACCCGGCCGTGGCCGTGTCCGCGCCGTTCAGGCTGGCGATGGCGTTGCCGCTGACGAGCGAGACGCTGGTCGAGGCCCCGGCGTTGGTCGTCACGGATACCCTGTTGCCGGCGCTGGTCCCCCCCGAGATGCTGGCCGACCCGCCTGAGACAGAGACGTGGGCCGCATTGACGCCTGCCGCCACGGTGTAGCTGACCTTGGCGCCTGTCTCGCTGAGGTAGGCGCCGCTTCCAGCCGTCGCGTTCAGCATGGCGCCGGCGTTGACCGTGATCCAGTCCTGCCCTTTGCCGGTGAAGCTGTCGTTGCCGTTGAACGTCAGCGAGCTGTTGCCGGTGCTGCCGGTCACGGCCGAGTTGCCATCGACCGTGATGGACTGGTTCGCAACCCCGGCGGAGATCGTGTCGGTCCCCCGGCTGACCACGGTGTCGCCCCCGGACAGCGCCAGCGTGTTGCGCGAGCCGGCAGCCGTCGTGATGGTGTTGGCGCCGCCGCCATCCGTGGCGGTGTAGGTGATCCCGCCGGAGCCGCCGGTGATCGTCTCGCGCGAGCCGCCATTCACCGTCATGTGGCCAGCGCCGCCGATCAGCGTGTCGTTGCTGAGCCTGGATTGCACGGTGCTGGCCAGCGCGCCGCCATAGTAGGTGATGTTGCCGGTGTCGCCATCGAGCGTGGCGCTGCCGCCGTTGCCATAGACCGACGCGCCGGCGTTGTCGCCATGGCCGAAGACCGAGAGCGTGCCCGTCCCGGCGTAGACCTTCGCGGCGCCAGACACGACCACCGTGTCGGCGCCCGACCCGGCGTGGATCGTGTCCGCGCCCAGGCTGTTGATGTGCGTGGTCCCCGCGCCCACCGTGATGGCGGCGCCCTGGCTGCCGGAGGCTGTCGTCACGTTGACGAGGTTGTTGTAGGTCTCGAGCTGGACCCCGCCGCCGACGACGGAAATGGCCTGCACGGACCCGGCCACGGTGGCGTTGATCGCGATCGTGCCGCCGTCGTTCTGGACGTTGAAGAAGCCCAGCTTGCCGGTCAGGCTGAGGCTCGCGCCCGAACCGACCGAGATGACCGGGTTGCCGCCCTGGCCTGCGATCTTGGCCGTGCCGACGACCGAATAGGTGTTGTTGCCGGTGCCGTCCTGGACCGTGGCAGCGCCGCCGACCTTGATGGTCTGGTTGCCGCTGCTGTTGCTGATCGTGTCGGCGCCTTCGCTGTCGATCGTGTCGTAGCCGCCGCCCAGCGTAACCGTGTTGGCCGAACCCGCCGCCGTGACGATCGAGCTGCCCCCCGCGCCGGCCAGCTCGGTGAAATGCAGCCCGCCGGCGCCGCCGATGGCCACCACGTGCCCGCCCGGGTCGTTGACGGTCAGCAGGCCGCCGCCGCCCTCCACCGCGTCCCCGCCGGTGAGCGTGACGGTGTGCGCCAGGGCGTCGGTGAACACCTGCGTGTTGCCGGGCAGCACGCCCACCAGGGAGATGTCGGGGAGCGCCACGCCGGCGCCGGTGTAGTTGCCCGTGCCGGTCGCCGGGCCTTCGGCGATCGCGCCGAAGCCCTGGCCGGAGAACGTGTTGGCGTTGATCGTGGCGCTGATCGCCGTCTGGTTGAGGACGGCCGCCGCGTTGCCGCCGAGATCGTTGACGAAGTTGTTGCCCAGCACCGTCAGGGAGGAGTTGGCGTAGGGGATGCCTTCGCCGCCGAAATGCACCATGGCGTCGTTCTGCGCGTTGGGGCCTTTCTCGATGACGTTGCCCTGGACCAGGTCGTTGCCGCCGTTGGGCAGGTCGATCTCGTAGCTGGCAGTCCCGGTTGATCCGTCCCGGAAGATGTTGCCTTGGATGACGTTGGCGGCGGCGCGGCTCTTCAGCTCGTGGCCGACGACGGCTCCCTCGGAGACGTTGTTGGTGAACGTCAGGCTCGACACGCCGCTGCTGACATACACGTTGTGCGTGTTGCCCGAACCGGAACCGTTGTCCTGGAACAGGCTGTGGTCGATGGTGATGGCGTTGGTGGCCAGGCCCTGGATCACCGCGGCGGCGAGGATGCCGTTCTGGTTGTGGCTGAACGAGTCGTTCTGCAGCACCATCGCACCCCCCTCGTAGCGGATGCCGGCGCCGTTGCCGCCGTCGCCAGCGCCGACCGCGGCGCCCGAGAAGGACAAGTTCCTGATCGTGACGCTGTTGTCGACGGTGATGATGCCCTTGAGGTTGGGCGGCGGCTCGGTGGCCACCAGGTTCACCATGCCGCCGTTGCCTTCGATGGTGATGGCTGCGGTGACGGTGGCGAAGTCGTTGGTGTAGGTGCCAGGATCGATCAGGACGGTGTCCCCGGCCTGCGCCGCCGCGACGGCCGCGCCGATGGTCGCGTATTCCTTGCCAATGCCCACCGTGAGCACCGTGCTGCCCGGAGCCACCGTCACCGCGCCAACCGGCAGCAGGCCTGCGGCGCCGTTCGTCGGAATAGCCGGCGGGGTGGCGGAATTGGTCTGTCCCATGCTGACGAAGGTTCCTTGATGCCCACAGCCGATCGCGGTCGATGCTGCTCCGGCTTACCGACGTAAAAGCAACTGGTGAATGAATCTATAAGCCTTGCGAGTATTTCGCTCGCCGATGCATTGCTGATAAGTGACTTATTTGTTTCCAAATCAGCGAAAATCATTTGTTAATGATGACCTGGCCGCAGGCTTTTAGCTCAGCGATCGATCATGAACTTGCCTGCCCGGCGCTGGGCGCCTGCCGCTCCCGGCATGGCTTGGGCGCTTGCCCGGACCTGTCGCAGTTTTGCCTATCCAGCGCCGCCGGTTGCCCATACATCAGGTGCAACGAAGAGCGCTCCCGCCCAAGCGGCGTGGACCGCCCAGGAGGAGCCCATGTCGGACTATGGCGCACGCTACGCCGCCTGGATGGCCGACCCAGCCGCAGCCTGGATGGCGGCTGCGCGCGGGCTCGATTGGACCCGCCAGCCAGACCAGGCCTTCGATCCGTCATCCGGCCCGTTCGGGCGCTGGTTCCCCGGCGGCGAGCTGAGCACCAGCCATAACTGCCTCGACCGGCACGTCCTCGCCGGGCACGGCGACCGCCCGGCGCTGATCTGGGACAGCGCGATGGAGGGCCGCGTCGAGCGGTTCACCTATGCCGCGTTGCTGGACCGGGTGGCCAAGGTAGCGGGCGCGCTCGCGACGTTGGGGGTGGGCAAGGCAGACCGGGTGGTCATCTACATGCCCATGGTCCCGGAAGCGGCCATCGCCATGCTGGCCTGCGCGCGGCTGGGCGCCGTCCACTCGGTGGTGTTCGGCGGGTTCGCGGCGCCTGAGCTGGCCAAGCGTATCGCAGATGCACGGCCCGTCGCCGTGGTATGCGCGTCCTGCGGGTTGGAGCCTGGCCGCATCGTGGCCTACAAGCCGCTGCTGGACGCGGCGCTGGCGCTCAGCCCGCACCAGCCCCGGGCGTGCCTGGTGCTGCAGCGCCCGGCGCTGTGGGCCGCGATGACGCCGGGGCTGGACCATGATTTCGCCGCCGCCGAGGCCGCCGCCGCGCCCCACCCCTGCGTGAGCGTGGCAGCGACGGACCCGCTCTACGTCCTTTATACCTCCGGCACCACGGGAAAGCCGAAAGGCCTGGTGCGGGACGCAGGCGGCCACGCGGTGGCGCTGCACCACTCGGTCCACATGATCTACGGGCTGCACCCGGGCGACGTGTTCTGGACTGCCTCGGACGTCGGCTGGGTCGTGGGGCACAGCTACATCGTCTACGCACCGTTGCTCGCAGGCTGCGCCACCGTCCTGTACGAGGGCAAGCCGGTCGGCACGCCGGATGCCGGGGCGTTCTGGCGAGTGTGCGCCGAGCATGGCGTGAACGTGCTGTTCACCGCGCCCACCGCGCTGCGGGCCATCAAGCAGCAGGACCCGGCGGGCGCCCTGCTCGCCGGCCACGACCTGTCCCGCTTGCAGGCGCTCTACCTCGCCGGCGAGCGGTGCGACCCGCCCACGGCCACCTGGATCGCGGACCTGCTGGGCAAGCCGGTGGTGGACCATTGGTGGCAGACCGAGACGGGCTGGCCGATCACCGCCGGGTTCCGCGGCTACGGGCTGTTCCCGGCCAAGCCCGGCTCCGGCGGGCGCCCCTGCCCCGGCTACGACGTGCAGGCGCTGGACAAGACGGGCGCAGTGCTGCCGCCGGGCACGGTGGGGGCGCTCGCCATCCGGTTGCCGCTGCCGCCGGGCTGCTCGCCTACGCTGTGGAACGACGATGACGGCTACCGCCGCGCCTACCTGGACGACCTGCCCGGCTGGTATCGCACGGGCGATGCCGGAATGCGCGACGCGGACGGCGACGTGTGGGTGATGGGCCGCACGGACGACATCATCAACGTGGCCGGGCACCGCCTGTCCACCAGCGCCATGGAAGAGGTGCTGGCCGCCCACCCGGACGTGGCGGAGTGCGCGGTGGTGGGCGCGGCGGACGCGGTGAAGGGCCAATCGCCGGTCGGCTTGGTGGTGCTGAAAGCGGGGGTGGACCGGCCGCACGAAGCCATCGCGGCCGAGCTGGTGGCCATGGTGCGGCAGCGCATCGGCCCGGTGGCGGCGTTCAAGGAGGCGCGCGTGGTGCAGCGCCTGCCCAAGACCCGCTCCGGCAAGATCCTGCGCGCCACCCTGCGCCGCCTGGCCGACGGGGAGGACCCGGCCCCGCCGCCGACCATCGACGACCCGGCGATCATGGGGGAAATCGCGGCCGTGCTGGACAGGGGACGCCCGCCTCGATAGCCACCCTCATCTCGGCAGGAGAGCGACGATGTTCCGACTGGACGGCAAGGCAGCGCTGATCACCGGCGCGTCCGGCGGCATCGGCGCCGCCATCGCGCGCACGCTGCATGGCCAAGGCGCCCGGGTGGCGCTGTCCGGCACGCGCATCGAGGCGCTGGAGGCGCTGGCAGCGGAGCTGGGCGACGGCGCATATCCCTGCCCGGCCGACCTGCGGGACCCGGCGGCGGCGGATGCGTTGATCGCAGCGGCGGAGCAGGCCGGCGGGCCGCTGCACATCCTGGTGAACAACGCCGGGCTTACCCGCGACATGCTGGCGCTGCGCATGAAGGACGAGGATTGGCAGGCGGTGCTGGACGTGGACCTGACAGCGCCGTTCCGCCAGGCCCCCCCCCCCCGGCGGGGCCAGTTGCGCCGCCGGGGCGGGCGGATCATCGGCATCGCCAGCATCGTCGGCAGCACGGGCAACCCGGGCCAGGCCAACTACGCCGCCGCGAAGGCCGGGCTGGTGGGCATGACCAAGGCCATGGCCCAGGAGGTCGGCGCACGCGGCATCACCGTCAACATCGTGGCGCCCGGCTTCATCCAGACGGCCATGACGGAGGCGCTGACCGAGGAGCAGCGCAAGCGCCTGCACGACGCCATCCCGCTCGGCCGCATGGGCCAGCCGGCGGACGTGGCGGCGGCAGTGGCCTACCTGGCGTCCGACGAGGCCGCGTGGGTCACGGGGGCCACGCTGCACGTCAACGGCGGGATGGCCATGCTCTGAGGCGTGGCGATCTGCGCCAGGGCCGCCGCCACCCGGGCCGTGACCCCGGCCCAGTCGCCGGGGCGCTCTTGGCGGAACAGGCGGGCGCTGGCGTACCAGGGCGTATCGTCCCGCGCGAGCAGCCAGCGCCAGTCGGGGGCATGGGGCAGCATCACCCAGGTCGGGATGCCGAGCGCCCCCGCCAGGTGGGCCACGGCGGTATCGACCGAGATCACGAGGTCCAACGCGCTCACCAGCGCCGCAGTCTCGCTCCAGTCGGCCAGTTGCCCTGATTGGTCCGCGACGCCTGGCAGGCAGGCGGCCTCCCGCGCACGGGGGCCGGCCTGCAAGCTGATGACGGCGCCGCCCGCCGCGACGACGGGCGCCAGCGTCTCCACGGGCATGGACCGGCGGCGGTCGTTCGAGTGCAGCTTGTTGCCCCCCCACACCAGGCCTATGCGCAAGCCGCCGGGCAGCAGCCGGTCCCAGTAAGCCGTGCGGACAGGATCGGGCGAGAGATACCCGGCGCGGTAGGGCACGTTCGCCAGCGTGGTGCCGAACAGGCGCGGCAGGCTCATCTGATCGACCCAGCAATCATGCGCCGGTGCGTCGCCCCGGCCGCAAGTGGCTGCGACGCCCGCCAGTCCGCCGAGCAGCGGCGCCAGAGACCCGGCGCATTGCAGCACCACCCGCGCGCCGCGCCGGGCCAGCAACGGCAGGTAGCGAGCGAACTGGATCGTATCCCCCAGCCCCTGCTCGGCCAGCACGAGGATGGTGCGGCCGTTGAGCGGCTCTCCCCCCCATTGCGGGCCAGGCAGGCCGTTGAAGCACTCGGGAAAGCGGCGCTTGCGCCACTCGTACTTGTCCCAGCCTGCCGCCATGTCCCCGCCCAGCAGCAGGGCGACCCCGTGGTTCCACTGCGCAACGGCGCAATCCGGGTCCAGCGCAATGGCCGCCTCGCTGGCCACCGCCGCCTCGGCCAGGCGGCCCTGGCTGGTGAGCAGGTGGCCAAGGCTGACATGCGCCTCCACCAGCGTGGGCAGCAGCGCGATGGCGCGGCGGACATGGCGCTCGGCGGCCTCGGATTCGTCCAGCTCGGCGTGGGCGTTGCCGAGGTTGAGATGGGCCTCGGCATCGCCCGGGTTGGCGCCGATCGCGTGGCTGAACGCCGTGACGGCTTCCAGCGGGCGTCCGAGCATGCTCAGCGCGGTGCCCCGCAAGGTCTGCGCCCCCGCCAGGTCCTTGTCGGACTCGATCGGGTCCAGCACGTCCAGGCCCTCGGCGGCGCGCCCAGCCGCCAGCAGGGCACGGGCCAGCATCAGCCGGCTGTCCCGGTGCGCCGGGCGCCCCGCGCGCGCCCGGGCCCAGTGCTGCCCCGCCGCTGCCGTCCGGGCCAGGGCCCGGGCCGCCGGGGCGCGCAGGGCCAGGGCGGGGGGCGTGTCCGGATCGCCAGCGAGCACGCCGTGCAACAGGCGCTCAGCCTCGGCGTGGCGGCCGGCGCGGGCGTGCGAGATGGCGAGCAGCAGGTCGGTGATGACGTCGGACATGGCGGCAGACTGCCGCCGGAAGATTAAACGGCAGTGAAAGCCGCAGGCTACGAGCCGCTGTACCAGTTGTAGCCCTGGTCTTCCCACCAGCCGCCCGGGTAGTCGTTGGTCACGTACATGGCCACGATATGCTTGGGGTTCTTGAAGCCCAGCTTGGTGGGCACGCGCAGCTTCATCGGGAAGCCGTACTTGTCCGGCAGCGGCTCGCCGCGGTAGTCCAGCGCCATGATGGTTTGCGGGTGCAGCGCAGTGGCCATGTCGATGCTGCCGTAATAGCGGTCGGCGCACTTGAACCCGACGTACTTGGCCTTGGTGTCCGCGCCCACCCGCTCCAAGAAGCTGCGGAACGGCACGCCGGACCACTGCCCGATGGCGCTCCACCCCTCGATGCAGACGTGCCGGGTGATCTGGCTTTCCTGCGGCAGGGTGCGCAGCCTGGCCAGGGTCCAGGGCGACTTGTCGGCCACCAGGCCGGAGACTTCGAGCTTGTAGGTGTCGCCGTCCACCTCCGGGGCATTGTCCTCCGGGTAGTAGGCGTTGAACGGGAACGGGTCGGTGATGTCCTTCTCCGCGAAGGTGGGCGCCAGCCGGTTGGGGTCGAACAGCAGCGCCTGCACGCGGTCGTTGAACTTGGACATGGCCCACAGCACGCGGTCCACCGCGTCGCCGTCCGACAGGTTGCACCCGGTCAGCAGGGTGAGCGCGCCGAGCGACAGGCCGGAGTGCAGCAGCAGCCGGCGCTGCACCCGAGCCAGTTCCGGCGCGGCGTCAAGCAGAATCTTGCGTCTCATGGCAATGCCTCCCCAGGCTCGGCATGGACCCGGCCGCGCCCGGTGATCATGGCCCACAAGGTGCTGGGCACCAGGATGACGAGCGCCAGGTGGATGGCCACGAAGCCAACGATCCCCGCCATGGCCAGGAAATGGATGCGTCGAGTGGCCTCGTAGCCGCCCAGCAGCTGGGTCAGCACCTGCACCTGCACCGGCTTCCACAAGGCAAGGCCAGACGCGGCGGCGGCGGCGATCAGCAGCAGCACGCCGGCATAGAGCAGCCGCTGCACCGCGTTGTAGGCGCCGAGCTTGTGCTGCAGCTTGAACGTCAGCGCCGCCACCGTGTCCCGCCAGACGGCGCGCGGCGTGATGGGCAGCAGGTGGCGGCTGAAATGCCGGCTGGCCAGGCCATACACTAGATAGACCAGCCCGTTGCCAATCAGCAGCCACATGGCCGCGAAGTGCCAGGCCAGCGCGCCGCCCAGCCAGCCGCCGAGCGTGGCCCAGGCCGGGAAGGTGAACGGGAAGAACGGGCTGGCGTCGTAAATCTTCCAGCCGCTCATCACCATGCAGGTGATGGCGAAGGCGTTGAGCCAATGCGTCAGCCGGATGGTGAACGGGTGGATCACCACCACGCGGCGGCGCTCGGGCTGGACAACCTGGGTCATGGCAGATCCATATGGTGCACCCCGGCCCAGCATGGGCCGGGGATCGGTCACGGCAGACCTTACATGGGCGGGACGGTGCCGTTCACGCCGGCGATCACGGCGTTGGCGGTGACGCTGGCAGCGCCCTTGTCGCTGATCACCACGATGCGCGCGCCGGGCTTGAGGATGGCGCGGTCGGCCGGGGCGATGCTGACGACGGGCACGTCCTCCGGCACGGTGACGGTCTTGCTGCCGCCCTTGTAGTTGATCACCAGCATGCGGCCGTTGGTGGTCTGCACGCTGCCGACGGCGCCGTTGGTCATGGTGTTGCCGCCCGAGAGGTCCCAGCCGTAATGGCCATCCCCCATGCCGCGCAGCTTCTGGTCGATGATGGTGACTTCGAGCGCCTTGAGCGTGCCGTCCGGCTGCGGCGCGGCGGCGACGCCGATGTAGCTGTCCGGCTTCACGTCCGCGATGGTGGCGTTGGTGGCGCCCAGCACGGCGCTCTTGTCCGTCAGCATGACGGGGATGGTCGCGCCGCCGCGGGTCTTGGCTTCCAGCGTCTGCCCATCCAGCGAGGCGATGGTGCCGCGGGTGAGGGTGACGGGCACATCCTGGGCGCTGGCAGGGACGGCCGCCGCGCTGGCGAGGAGGGCGGCGGCAAGGGCGGCGCCGGCGAGGAGCTGCTTGAGCATGGGAAAATCCTATTGATAAGCGAACCAACTAATCGCTGGCGACGGCATAGCGCGTGGCTGACGCAATGCAAACAGGACATCGAGCAATTCGCGCAGGCGTAAGGCAAGGCAGCCGACGTCCGGGCTGGCCAGCGCGCGGAACAAGCCCGGCGTCGTCATGCCCCGGCCGGGCAGGATCAAGCCGGGCAGGATCAAGCCTTGGGCAGCAGCACCACGAACCGCGCGCCCAGCACCCGCCCGGCCGCGTCTTGCCGGTTCTCCGCCGCGATGCGGCCCTTCAGCGCCTCCACGATCTGCTTGCTGATCGACAGGCCCAGCCCCGAATGCGTGCCGAACCGCTCGCCTTGGGGCCGCTCGGTGTAGAAGCGGTCGAACACGTGCTCCAGCCGGCCTTCCGGCATGCCGGGGCCTTCGTCGTCCACGCTCACCTCCACCATCGCGCCGGCGTCGCGCGCGCGCAGCACCACGCTGCCGCCGGCGGGGCTGAAGCTGCGGGCGTTGCCGATCAGGTTGCGCAGCACCTGCACCAGCCGGTCCTCCACCGCCTGCACCATCAGGGTGCCGTCCGGCGCCTCCACCCGCAGCCGCACGCCACCTTCCGGCGCTGTCGCCTCGTCGATCTCGGCCAGCAGCTGCAGGATCGCGACCACGTTCACCGGCTCCACGGCGGTGCGGCTCAGCTCGGCGTCCACCCGGCTCGCGTCGCTGATGTCGCTGATCAGCCGGTCCAGCCGGATCACGTCCTCGGCGATGATGGCCAGCAGGCGGCGTTGCCCCGCCGGGTCCTCCACCCGGCGCAGCGTCTCGATGGCGCTGCGGATGGAGCTGAGCGGGTTCTTGATCTCGTGCGCCACGTCGGCGGCGAACCGCTCGGTGGCGTCCATGCGGGACCACAGGGCGGCCGAGCTGTCCCGCAGCGCGTGGGCCAGCTCGCCGATCTCGTCGCGGCGGCGCATCAGCATGGGCGGCACGGCGCCGGCGCGGCCATGGCCCTCCCGCATGTCCCGCGCCGCCTGGCTCAGCCGCAGGATCGGCCGCGCGATGGTGAGCGACAAGTACCAGGACAGCATCACCGTCAGCACCAGGGCGGTGACGAACAGGCCCAGGATGGAGCCGCGGACCGCCACCAGGCTGCCATCCACCTCCCGCGCGTCCCGCGTCAGCTGCACGATGCCGACGGTGTGGCGGTTGCGCATGATCGGCTCGGCCACCGTCACCAGCAGGCGGTTGTCGGCGGTGCGGCGGATGTAGGGCGGCGTCTCGTGGCCCTGGTCGGACGTGAGCTTCAGCTCGGCCTTCACGTCCGGCTGCCAGTCCGGCCCGGCAGCGGCGGGGCCGGTCTGCACCGTCGCCATCGGCTCGTGCGGCAGGAAGGACAGCAGCCGGTCATAGATCGCCTGCACCGTGCCCTCGAACGGGGTGCGGTCGGCGGCAGGCGGCAGCGGCTGGGTGCGGATGTCGCCGCCCGCGCTTTCGCGCACCCGGCTGTCGGCCACCACCTGGCCGTCCGCGCTGTAGATCTTGGCCTGGCTGTTGGGCGTGGGGTCGGTCAGGCGGCGCAGCAGCGGGCGGGCGATCTCCGGCGCCAGCACGGGGTTCTCCGTATCCGTCTCGCGCACCGCGCTCTCGCCCAGGGCGCCGGCGTAGATGCGCGCCTGCTCGCGCAGCGCAGTCACCTCGTTCTCCAGCAAGCCGTTCTGGTACTGGTCGAGGTACAGCAGCGCCGCCACCAGCAGCACCAGCGGCAGCGCGTTGACCAGCAGGATGTTGCGCAGCAGCGGCGGCACCCAGCGGCGCGGCAGCGGAGCGCGCGGCGGCGGGCTGAGGGAGAGGGCGCCGATGTCGGGCACCTCAGCCTTCCTTGTAGCGGTAGCCGATGCCGTAGAGCGTCTCGATATGGTCGAAGCTGTCGTCGCCGGTGCGGAACTTCTTGCGGACGCGCTTGATGTGGCTGTCGATGGTGCGGTCATCCACGTAGATGTTCTCGCCATACGCCGCATCGATCAGCTGGTCGCGGGACTTCACCATGCCGGGGCGGGCGGCCAGGGCCTTGACCAGCAGGAACTCCGTCACCGTCAGCTGGATGTCGGCGCCCCGCCAGGTGCACTGGTGCTTGGTCTCGTCCAGCGTCAGGTCGCCGCGCTGCATGACGCCGCCGGGCGCCGCGCCCGAGCCCTCGGCGCGGCTGCTCTCGTTGCGGCGCAGCAGGGCGCGGATGCGCTCGATCAGCAGGCGCTGGGAGAACGGCTTGGTGATGTAGTCGTCGGCCCCCAGTCGCAGGCCCATCAGCTGGTCCACCTCCTCGTCCTTGGAGGTGAGAAAGATGACCGGCATGGAGGAGCGCTGGCGCAGCCGTTGCAGCAGCTCGATGCCGTCCATGCGGGGCATCTTGATATCCAGCACCGCCAGGTCAACCGGGCGGGCGGACAGCCCTTGCAGCGCGCTCTCGCCGTCCGTGTAGGTGCGGACCTGGAAGCCCTCGGCCTCCAGCGTCATGGTGACGGAGGTCAGGATGTTGCGGTCGTCATCGACCAGGGCAATGGTGTGCTTCATGGGCGCGCCTCAGGTGGGATGCGGCAGTGTACCGCTGGATTATGGCGCAAAATGGACCGGACGGGGAACACATGATGGCGGATGACCCTCAAGCGGCGAGGCCGGACCGTAGCCCCCCAGACCGCAGCGCCGTGGCCTGGCACGCCCGCACCCTGCTGCGGGACGCGCGGGCCGGCACGCTGGCCACGCAGGAGGGCGGGCAGCCCTATGCGGCGCTCATCACCCCGGCGCCTGCGCCCGACCTGTCGCTGCTGATGCTGCTGTCCGGCCTGTCGGCCCACACGCGCCACCTGCGGGACGACGGGCGCTGCGCCCTGATGGTGATGGGCGAGCCGACCGACGGCAACCCGCAGACCGCGCCGCGGCTGACCGTGATGGGGGTGGCCACCGCCGAGCCCGACCCGGCGCTCAAGGCCCGCTGGGTGGCGCGGCACCCCTATGCCGGGTTCTACGCCGGGCTGGCGGATTTCCGCCTGGTGCGGCTGCGGCCCACCGGCGGCCAGTTCATCGGCGGCTTCGCCAGCGCGCACCGCTTCACGCAGGCCGACCTCACCCCCGACCCGGCGGCGGTGGCCGCCGTGGCCGCGGCGGAAGCGGACATCATGGCGCACATGAACGCGGACCATGCGGCGGCGGTGGAACGAATGGCGGGCGGGCCTGGGTGGCGCATGGCCGCGGTGGACGTGGACGGGTGCGACC
>CAXTTH010000026.1:6504-13918 GCA_964247035.1 uncultured Acetobacteraceae bacterium | reverse complement strand
GCGCAGCGCGGCGGCCGAGATCGAGGCGCGCGCCGCGCAGTCCCCCGCCGGGCGGGTGGGGGACCCGGCGGAGTTCGGCTGCGCCTGCGTGTTCCTGTGCGCCGCCTCGTCCGGCTTCATCGTGGGGCAGAACCTGCTGCTTGATGGCGGCGCGTTCAACGCCACCATGGGATGAGGCGCCGGTTCAGCCCACGGCGTTCGGCGGGGGCCGCTCAACCGAGCGCGTTCACCCCGGCGATGGCGAGCACGACGAAGATCAGGAAGATCGCGATGGCGATGAAGAACAGGATCTTGGCGACGCCGGCGGTGGCGGCGGACAGGCCGCTGAAGCCGAAGAAGCCGGCGATCAGGGAGATCACGGCGAAGATCAGGGCGTAGCGCAGCATGGCGGTGGGTGTCCCATGACGTTGTCGCGTGGCACAAGCCACGGCCGGGAAGACGTTGCAAGAGCCTTGTCAACGTTTGCCCGCAGCGGCTCGCAGGAAGGGCTGCGGATGCGTGCCTGGCCTGGGCTGGCCGTGCTGGCGGCCTGCATTGCCGCGACCCTGGCCGCGACCCCGGCGGCGGCGCAGAAATCCGCCGACACGCTGCGCATCACCTGGCGCGACGCCCTGGCCAGCGCGGACCCGTACTACAACCAGCTCCGCGCCGGGCTGGTGCTGGCGCACCAGGCATGGGACGGGCTGATCTACCGCGACCCCGACACGTTCGCCATCAAGCCGTTGCTGGCGCTGAGCTGGAAGCAGACGGACCCGACCACCTGGGAGTTCGAGCTGCGCCGCGGCGTGGTGTTCCACGACGGCAGCCCGTTCACCGCCGACGACGTGACGTACACCATCAACACCGTGCTGGCGGACAGCCGGGTGGCGGTGCCGGCCAACTACGCCTACCTCGCCGGGGCGGAGAAGATCGACGACTTCCACGTGCGGGTGAAGCTGAAGCGCGTCTTTCCGGCCGCCTTGGAGGCCATGGCGACGACGCTGCCGATCTGGCCGCAAGCCTACCGCGAGCGGGTGGGGGCCGACGCCTACGGCCGCGCCCCGGTCGGCACCGGGCCGTACCGCATCACGGCGGTGGACGGGACCTCCGAGATCGACCTGGAGCGCAACGACGCCTATTTCGACGGCCCGAAGGGCCACCCGGCCATCGCCCGGCTGGCGATCCGCGAGGTGGCCGACGCCACCACGGAGGTGACGGACCTGCTGGCCGGCCGGGCCGACTGGATCTGGCAGTTCAACCCCGACCAGTTCGAGAACATCAGCCGGGTGCCCGGCTTGCAGGCGCTGCGGGCGGAGAGCATGCGGATCGCCTACCTCAGCCTGGACGCGGCCGGGCGCACCGGGGCGGACAACCCGCTCACCAAGCTGAAGGTGCGCCAGGCGATCGCCCACGCCATCGACCGGGCGACCCTGGCGCGCCAACTGGCGCAGGGCGGCAGCCGGGTGCTGGAGGCGGCGTGCTACCCCACCCAGTTCGGCTGCGACCCGGCCGCCGCCACCCGTTACGACTACGACCCGGCGGCTGCCCGCAAGCTGCTGGCCGAGGCCGGCTATCCGGATGGGTTCGACACCGAGCTGGTGACCTACATCCTGCCGCAGTACGGCAGCGCCTTGCAGGGCTACCTCCAGGCGGTGGGCATCAATGCCCGCCTCAGCCAGTTGCCGACCGCCGCCGTGGTGCAGCGCGCGGCGGACGGACAGAACCCAATGACGGCCGGCACCTGGGGCAGCTACTCGATCAACGACGTGTCGGCGATCCTGCCGGTGTTCTTCGCCGGCGGCCCGGACGACTACGCGCGCGATGCGGAGCTGGAGCGGCTGGTGCGCGCCGGCGGCGACACCACGGATGCGGACGAGCGCCGCCGCGACTACAGCGCGGCGCTGCGCCGGGTGTCGGAGCAGATGGACTGGCTGCCGCTGTGCACGTACGTGACGACCTACGCGTTCTCGCGGCAGCTCAACTTCAAGCCGTTCCCGGACGAGCTGCCGCGGTTCTTCCTGTCGAGCTGGCGGTAGCTGCTGGCCGGGGATGCGCCGGGGCAGGCAGCGATGTCGATGCCGGGGAGGGAGTGTCGAAAGCGCACTCGACATCGCTGAGTATTTGCAAGACCGTCACGTGTCCATCACAGTAAGCCACTACTGTTTATCATCCTGCACAAATTACGTTTTTATCGTAAGTAACGAGAAACAGGTCTTGCGTGACAGCTACCTGGGTTTTCAGGGCGGCCCGTCACTTTCAGCAAACATCAATGACACTGGCCCAGCGGAACTCTACAAAGACGCTGTCTTGCAAAATCGCACGTACACGGCGGCGCTGCTCAAGCGGCAATCAGCCTTGTTCGCTCGATCAGGGGTGAGCGAGTCTCTCATAGACACTCCGCTGCTTCACGATAACCGGGGGTGCCCAACCCTCAGTCAATGTTCTGGGAGCATGGTCCAAGCGTGCTCTCAGGCCAATTCGGCGTCAAAGGCATAAAGGACTTCAAGACGCCGGATGATGCGTCACTGCTCTCGAGGATCGCGGCTCGAATGGGCAGCATAGCCTGCAAGAAGGTCAAGGACGACGTATGGCGCTGCAAAGCATGAAAGGCACGCCAGCGACGCGCCGCACGCAGCCAGGCAGGCATTGATTCCGAAATGGCCTCTCAGGGCCTGCGACCGCCGCCGCTCACGATCTGGGTACGACGGCGACGTCCAGGTGGACGGGATCATGGAGCGTGTTGGCCACGGGCGACCAAAGCACGGCATGGGCCACCAACGCCCGGATCGCCTCGGGAGAGGCCTCCGCATCCATGTGGACCGCGACCCGGATCGCCTCGAACCCGACCGCCCGCGGCCCGATCCCCGGCGGTTCCCATAGCGGGCTGTCGCCGACGTCCACCTCGACCTGCAACTCGAGGCTGTTCACCCGGATGCTGCCCGCGGCCGCATTGGCATGGATGCGCGCGCTCAGGCACGATCCGAGGGCGGCGAGCAAGGCCTCCGGCGGCGTCGCCACGGCGGCGTCCTCCGGCGAGCCGAACCGCTCCTCGAACAGGACGGGCGGCAGGTCGCGGATGTGATTGCAGTGCCTGGATTCGCTCTCGGCGACCGTCCGACACCGGATGGTGCGCGTGGAGGCTGGCAATGCCGCGGTTCCTGGCGATGACGTCATCCGGCGGCGCCAACCCGGGGGCAGCCATGCGCGAGCTTGCAGATCGGCGGATCGGACGGTATAGTTTCCATAAGCGGATAATGCGCCGTCCGCACCCGCTCGTCACAAGCATTTCCGAGCAACCGGCGCGCAGGAACGCGTGTTGCAAGCGGCGAAAGGCCCAGTCAGCACACTATCCTCTCAAAGAGGCTTGCTATGCTGGATTGGGATGATCTGCGCTTCTTTCTAGCCGTGGCACGGCATCGCACGTTGGCCGCGGCGGCCAGGCACCTCCAGGTGACGCAATCCACTGTCAGCCGGCGCATCGCCTCCATGCAGGACGGCATGGGGGTGCGCCTGCTGAACCGTACAGCCGAGGGCTACATGCCAACCCTGGCGGGGGAAAGCATCCGCGCGCATGTTGAACGCGTGGAAGCCGAGGCGCTCTCGGTGGAACGCGCGGTGGCCGGGCATGACGTGCGCTTGGAGGGCCTGGTGCGCGTCTCGAGTTCGCAGCTGCTCACCAGCCATCTGCTTGCGCCGAGCTTCGCGGCGCTCCAGTCTTTCCACAACAGCATCCTGATCGAGGCTTTGCCGGAGATGACGGGCGCACCGCTCACCAACTGGGAGGCGGATATCGTCGTCCGCCTCCGGCAGTTCGAGAACCAGGATTTGGTGGTGCGCAAGATCGGCGAGATCGCGTTCGGGCTCTACGGCTGCCTGGCCTACTTCACCCGGCACGGGGAACCCGATCTCGGGGAAGGCTGTCCGGGTCACCAGCTGATCACGTTGCTGGACGACCAGGACCTGTCGGCGCAAGCGGGGTGGCTGACGGAGCGCGCGGGCCGCGCGCGGGTGGCGCTGCGGGCGGACAGCTACGAGACCCAGCATTGGGCCGCCTACTGCAGCGGCGGGCTTGCCCTGCTGCCGCGCTTCCGGGCCGACACGGAACCCGCCTTGCGCCGCGTCGAGACGCCCACCCCCGTGCCGACGGCCGAGATTTGGCTTGGCGTGCACCGCCAGACGCGGCAGGTGCCGCGCGTGCGCGTCGTGCTGGACCTGATCGCCGAGGCGGTCCGCAGCCGGGCGCCGATCCTCAATCCATCGCACTAAGGATTCCGGCAGGACGATCGGCTGGCAGGGCGCGACGCACCATGCCGAGATGGAGTGCCGCGCATATTTGCGCTGGGTTGACGCGAAAGCGGTGCTGGGCGGATGGACACGGCATTGCGTAGTTTAAGCTGCGAACGCAACCGACCACGCCATCAGCATCCCCACTGGAGCAACATGCACCAGGAGCCGAGCACGCCCCTGCCCGCATCGGGGAAACCCGAGGCAGAGTTCATGGCCCTGGCGGTCGAGGACGCCGCTATCCCGCGTCGCCGGGTTGCCGGTGACCTCGTGCGCTTATCGACCAGCACGCGGATGCGGAAGCATCAGGTCGACGAAGAACTGACGCACGAGCAGGTCATGGTCCAACGTGTCGCGGTCGGCAGGGCCGTTGCCGCGGCGCCGGATACCAGGATCGAGGGCGATGTCACGATCATGCCGGTCGTCATCGAGGAGATCGTCGTTCAGCGACGCCTTGCCCTGACTGAGCAGGTCCACATGCAGCGCGTCCGGGTTGCCGGGCGGCACCGCGAGACGGTGAGCCCGCGCGAGCAGGTCGCCACCGTGACCCGCGTCGGAGCGGGGGCGCCGGCCAACACTGACGCCGGCATCCCCGAGCCTGCGCCACTGAACCATTCACCCAGGAGCTGAACCTCATGGCTGATGAGACCATCGTCGCCGTCTATGACACCGCAGCCCACGCCGAAGCCGCTGTCGCAAGCCTGAAAGCGGCCGGCGTGCCTGACACCGCCGTCAGCATGCATGCCGGATCGGGCAGCATGACGGGCACGACGGCAGCTCCCGCACAGGGAACCGGCTTCTGGTCAAGCCTGTTCGGCGGCGAGCCGGAGCGCGACATAGTCAAGCTAACGCGAGTCAACCATGTCGCGCTTTTCTAGCGGCAAGTTGGCCATGGAACCGGTTGTGCATCATCGAGCCGCCGCCGTAGACCGCGACCAAAAAGGAATCCCATGAACCGGCTCCTATCCCTTGAAAGCCTTGTGACAGCAGTCGAGGCAGGCAGCATCTCCGCCGCTGCCGAGCGTCTGGGCACGACAAAGTCGAACGTGAGCCGCAGGATTGCCGAACTCGAAGGCCACCTCGGGGCACGGCTGCTAAACCGCAACCCGCGGCGACTCAGCGTGACGGACAGCGGCGGCGAGTTCATCGAGCAGGTCCAACGACTGTTGGGCGAACTGAAACAGGCGGAGGAACGCGTCATTGATCAATCCGCCGCTCCGCGCGGGCGGCTCCGGATCGCCTGCTCCGCGTCGTTTGGCCGATTGCACCTGAAATCGGTGGTTGCCACCTTGATGCAAACGCATCCTGGCCTGACCATCGATCTCGACCTCGAGGAAAGGGCGGGTGACCTGGCCACACAGGGCCATGACTGCGCGATCCGCCTCGGGCCGCTACAGGACTCCAGCCTCATTGCCCGCAAGGTCGCCCCCAATCGGCACGTCATTTGCGCGAGCCCCGACTACCTGCGGGGGCGTGGCGTGCCGCACGCTCCCGAGGACCTCAAGGAACACGATGGCTTGCACTCCAGCCTCCGGGAGCCAAACTCGATGTGGCAGATGGCACTTGGGGAAGTATCGGGCACATATCGCGTGAACTGCCGCATGCGCTGCAACAGTGGGGAGATCCTCCAGGAAGCAGCGCTTGCAGGCTTGGGACTTGCTATCTTGCCCACGTTCATGGTTGCCAGGCACATTAGCAACGGGGCGCTGCAGGTTGTTTTGCCTGAGTGGTCACTGCCTGGTGGCTCATTGTCGGTCGTCTACGTCCGGGACCGGCAACCCTCCGTCAAGCTTCGGGCTCTCATCGATGCGATGGTCGCAGCCTTTGCTCCGACACCTTCCTGGGACTTGGACATCGCGCATCTCGTACCTGTCCGCGGCGCGACGGGGTTCCAGGCCAGTCCACCGCTGCATCGCTTCGCGCGGCCGATCTCGCCGGAGAAGCCGGGTCATCGCCTCGGTGTCGGGGGTTCCCCGACCCCTCATAGCCAGCAAATGCAAGACTCTGCCGACAAATCCGCGGCGGCTTAGCGATGCATGTCGGCTCGCATCTTGGTACGCCATGCCGGAGGAGCACGCATGCGAGTACAGCGTGTCCACCTCGTCCCTGCTCCCACCAGCACAGAAGGACGCGACACCAGATGGAGGCAACCCGTCCGCATCTGCTTCCAGGCGGCTCTACGTTGGTGTGCCCGTCGTGACGACACCCTGTCCCGCCCACCATGTGGCGGCGAGGCCCAGTCTGTATGCCGCCCTGGCCAAATTCGGAGAGTTGGCCTTACGATCGGGCGACTTGGATGAGGTTCTTGCCATCGCGTGCCGTTTGGCAGAGGAGGCGGTGAGCGCGGGCTTCGTTCAGATCGTCGAGTTCCGAACCGTTTCCGGAAGCATGAAGGTGTGCGCCAGCGCACGCTCAGCATCAAGCTTTGATGGGTCCGACACCGTAGACGGATACGCTCTCACGACCGACGGGCCGGTGCTCGGCGTCGTCGCGATCGTCGGTGGCTTCTTGTTCAGCTTCTTCGGCGCCGCCCCCGTCACGGGACTCAACATCTACAGCATGATCGGCAGCATGATCGGCGCCGTCGTCGTGCTGTTCATCTACCACGCCGTCACCGGCCGCAGCCGGGCGATCCGTTAAGCAACCAACCCGCATCGAAGGACAATTCAGATGGGATTACTGGACTCGGTTCTCGGCGGCCTGATGGGCGGAGCCGGAGGCGGCGCGTCCCCGATGGGTGGCGTGCTGTCGGGCTTGCTCGGCGGCGGCGGCCAGCAGGGCGGCGGCACAGCCGGCGGGTTGGGCGGCCTCGTCTCCCAGTTCGAGCAAGCCGGGTTGGGGCACGTCGCCCAGTCCTGGGTCGGCAATGGTCCCAACCAGCCGGTCTCGCCGCAGCAGCTGCAGGGCGTGTTCGGCGAGCAGCAGGTGCAGGGCATGGCCAGCCAGGCCGGCATGCAGCCCAACGACTTCCTCTCCCAGCTCAGCCAGCACCTGCCGAATGCGGTGAACGGCATGACGCCGAACGGGCGGTTGCCCGACGAAGGCACGGTGTCGGCCTGACAACCCGGCTCGTTGCCGTCCGCTCCGAAAGTGCCCGGCGGCGCCCCCCGGCACCACTCCGATACCGAGGGGTTGGCACCACATCCATCCC
>CAXTTH010000026.1:0-6494 GCA_964247035.1 uncultured Acetobacteraceae bacterium | reverse complement strand
GGGCGCCCCGGCCCCCCCGCCCGCCCGCGGCGCCCCCCCCCCCCACCTCTCCGTTCCGTCGTGGTTGGCACGACATCGATCCGGTTTCTCGAGGAGACGCATCATTCCGGGCATCACACGATTGAGCGTCGTCGCGTCGGCGGTCGCCGTGTCGGGTTGTGCCCTTGCCGGCGATGCGCCGCCTTCGGTCGAGGTCATGGCCGTGCGATTGGTTGGGATCGGGCTGACGGAGCAACAGCTTGCGGTCACCCTGTGCGTCACGAACCCGAACGCGAACGAGATGGCATTTCGCCGCGTGACCGCCGCCCTTGATGTGTCAGGCGCCCCCCTTGCCGATGGGAGCAGCGACGCAGCGGTCCGCCTGACGCCCTCGGCATCGACCGTCGTGCCATTCACGGTCGTGACGACCGTGCGGAACGTCGGGCCGCAGCTGCTCGGGATCATTCGCGGCGGCAGCTTGGACTATCGCGTTCATGGGACGGTGTCCTTCCGGGGCGCCTTCGGGCTGGCGCTGCCGTATTCCAGGTCCGGCCGGCTCGATCCGCTCGTGGATGGGCTCAGCCTCGCGTCTGCTGCTTCCGATCCGACACCGTCGCGATGTGCGCCGCAGGGCGCTTCCGCCGCTGCCCGAACCTGACCACGGCAGGCGAACCCAGAGTACCCCCTGAATCCAGAGTACCCCCTGAATGGAGAGAGACATGGCTGGCAACAAGATGGCGGGCGCCGCCCGCGAGATCGGCGGCAAGGTTGAGAATGCAGCCGGCAACCTCACGGGCGATGCCGGGACGCAAGCCCAGGGCAAGATGGATCAGGTTTCGGGGAAGGCGCAGACGGTGCTTGGGAAGACCGAACAGGCCGCCTCGTCCGCGGCCAGCGACGCCGGATCGACGCTCGGCGGCATGGCCCAGCGCGCCGGGTCAGGGGCGTCGGACCTGGGCGGGCAGGCCTATGAGCAGGGTGCGCAAGCCGCGAAATACGTGGGCGAGCGGATTCACGATGAGCCTCTCGTGGCGATGCTCGCCGCTGGGGCGGTGGGCGTGCTCATCGGCTACCTGATCGGCCGGCCGCCTCATGAGCGGGCGGTCGAGCTGGGCCGCTTCCGCGCCGCCTACCGCGACCGTTGACCGCCTGCACGACGGGGCGCGCTCCCGTCCCCTGCAAGCTCCTCCACGTGTCCGTTGCGGAGGTCGTGGGCACATTCTTTCTCGTCCTGGTCGGCGCCGCCATCGTCATTGCCGCTACCCAAGGCAAGGACGTAGCCGGGCCAGCCTGCAATTCGTTGGCCGTTGCGACGGCTTTCGGCCTGATCCTGATCCCATCGCTGGGGGTCTCGGGCAACCAAGCGGTGCTCATGTCAACCCGGCCGCGACGCTCGGCCTCGCTTGCGCGGGCAAGTTCCCACGGCGCTGTGCGCCGGCATACTTCGCCGCGCGAATTGTGGGCGCGGTCATTGCGTCGTTGGTCTCTTCGATGTGGCGATCGACTTCGACGTGCCAGCTTCGAGCTCAGCAAGGCATGGCGCGGACGAACTGACCGGTCAGGTGGGCGAGAAGGCCGCCAAGCTGGCCGCGAAACATGCAAGACCACTTCCGAGCGGCCTCCGATGCTGATCGGGTGCTATGCTTTCTGGGCAACTGGCATATGTCCTGCCCTGGTGGCGAGTGGATCGCAGGCGCGCAGGTGCGCAGGCGATGGCTGCGCGAGAAAGCTCTTGCACGACGAAGGCGTACGGCCGCCATTGGGGATGAGATCACGCTGGAGACGGAAAAGGCAACCAAAGCGGCGGCTCCTGGCACAACGGAGCTGCTGGGCGATGCCATGTCTGAAAAGGAAGGCTTTCTCCACTCCATGGATGCGATGACTGATCTGGGACGCGAGCGGCTCTGGACCCATGCGCGGCTGCTCATGCTGACCGCGGATTACGATGGCACGATCATCGCCGCCAATCGAGCCTGGACGACGATCCTGGGCTGGCCGCTCGACAGCATTGTCGGGCGCAGCTTTTTCAGCCTGCTTCATCCGGACGATCAAGAACGGACCGTCGCCGAGACGGCGGCGTTGAGCGTGGAAGGCCACCAGGTCGCGAAATTCGAGAACCGCTGTCGAACGGCTGACGGCGGATACCGCGACATCGACTGGACGGCGGTGTCTGACGGCAAGCTCATCCACGCGCTCGGCCGCGACAACACGGACGAAAAGCGGCACGCCAAGGCGCTCATCTCCGCCGAGGAGGCTGCGCGGCAGGCCCAGAAGATGGAAGCCATCGGGCAGTTGACCGGCGGCGTCGCCCACGACTTCAACAACTTGCTCACGGTCATCACCGGATCGGCCGAGTTGCTGCGCCGCCCGAACCTCTCGGAAGAACGGCGCACGCGGTTCGTCGATGCCATCAGCGATACGGCGGCGCGGGCTGCCAAGCTGACGGCCCAGTTGCTCGCCTTCGCCCGGCGCCAGGCACTCAA
Source organism: uncultured Acetobacteraceae bacterium (assembly GCA_964247035.1). Taxonomy (GTDB): domain Bacteria; phylum Pseudomonadota; class Alphaproteobacteria; order Acetobacterales; family Acetobacteraceae; genus LMUY01. The sequence goes on along the minus strand of CAXTTH010000026.1, from coordinate 4,032 downwards.
GCCTGAAGTGTTCGACGCGGGCGCCAGCATCGCCGAGGTCGCCACCATGATCCGCACCCTGACAGGCTCGCGGATAGACCTGGCGCTGAAGCTTCCCAGCGAGGCGCTGTTCGTGCTCGCGGATCGCAGCCAGCTCGACACGGCCGTCGTCAACCTGGCGATCAACGCCCGCGACGCCATGGGCAGCCAGGGGCAGTTGACGATCTCGGTGGCAGCGGTGCCGGGCATTCCGTCGCGGCGATCCCATCTGGCGGTCGCGGGAGATTTCGTCGCGATCTCCGTTGCCGATACCGGCTGCGGCATCGCCGAAGGCGATCTCTCGCGCGTGTTCGAGCCGTTCTTCACCACGAAAGAGGTTGGCCACGGAACCGGGCTCGGCCTCAGCCAGGTCATCGGCTTCACCAAGCAATCTGACGGCGACGTGCATGTCGATAGCGAGGTTGGCGCGGGCACCATCTTCACCCTCTACTTGCCGCAAACCAGCGACGACGGCCTGGTCACGGCCGACTGCGCCACGGAAGCGCTCGCCGCAGGCGATGGCGTGTGCGTGCTCGTCGTTGAAGACAATGGCAGCGTTGGAGACTTCGCCGCCATAGCGCTGCGGGAACTAGGCTATGACAGCGTGCTGGTCGCCAACGCCCACCAGGCGCTGGCGGAGCTTGGCAGGAACCACGCGCGCTTCCAAGTCGTGTTCTCCGACGTCGTCATGCCGGGCATGTCGGGCCTCGAGCTGGCCGAGCGGATCAGGCAGGACTATCCCGGCACGCCCGTGGTGCTGACCAGCGGCTACAGCCATGTCCTGGCGAAAAACGGCTCCCATGGCCATGAGCTGCTCCACAAGCCGTATTCCATCGAACAACTCTCCCGTGTCCTGAAGAGCGCCATCGCCTGGCAGCTTGCGCGGCGTCCGCCGTTACCGATGGCGAGAGCGGACGGACCACGACATGGGACTTGATCACGTGCCGGGCGCCTTCGTGGATGCCCTGGGCGAGGGGGTGTATGGCATCGACCTGTCGGGGCGATGCCTGTTCGTGAATGCCTCGGCGTTGCGCATCCTCCGCTACGGGCGGGCGGAGGACCTGGTCGGCCGCGACATGCACGAGGCCATCCATCACACCAGGCCCGACGGCACCCCGTTCGCGCAAACGGACTGCCCCTTGCTGCACACGGCCAGGAGCGGCCAGTCGGTGAGGCTGGAGAACGAGATGCTGTGGCGTCGGGACGGCACCTCGTTCTTCGCCGAGTATTCGGCCTACCCGGTCTTGGCCGAGGGGGCGATCATCGGCAGCGTCATCACCTTCGCCGAAAACCAGGTGCGTCAGGACGCCCGGATCAGGCTGGCCGTTCAGCACGCCGTCAGCCAGGTCCTCGCCAGGCCGGCGCGGCGCGGCGAAACGCTGACGCAAGTGCTCAAGACGGTGGCTGGCGGCTTCGGCTGGAACGTCGGCCTGTTCTGGCGCCAGGACGTGGCGACCGGCAAGGAGCTCCGCCTGGCGGCCCGCTACGAGGCGGGCGATGCCGGCGCCGCTGCCAGTTTCGCAGCTGAAAGCACCGATGCCGTTCTCAGTGGGGAGGCCGGGCTGGCGGCGCGGGCCTGGGCGACCCGGCGGCCGGTTCACGTGCCGGACTTGCAGGCGGAGCCCGAGGATGCGCGGCTCGCCGCAGCGTCGCGGCATGGCCTCAGGAGCGGCTTCGCGTTCCCGGTCGCCACGGCGAGCACGAATTTCGGCGCCATGGAGTTCTACGACCGCGAGCACATCGCCGTGGACGGCTCGCTGCTGGAAGCGGTCGAAGTCATCGGCCGAATGGTCGGGCAAGCCTTGGAGCAGCAGATCGTCGCCCGGGACTTGCGGAGAAGCGAGGCGCGCTTCCGCACCATCGCCAACGCCATTCCCCAGATGGCCTGGATGACGGCGCCGGACGGCGCGATCACCTGGTACAACGACCGCTGGTACGAGTTCACCGGCACGACGCCCCAGCAGATGAAGGGCTGGGGGTGGATGAGCGTGCACCACCCCGACCATCTCGATCGGGTCGAGCGCAACCTTCGGGCAAGCTTCGCGGCGGGCGAGTCCTGGGAGGACACCTTCCCGCTTCGGGCCGCGGACGGCAGCTACCGATGGTTCCTTTCGCGTGCGATGCCGATCCGCGCCGAGAGCGACGAGGGCCATCCGGAGGGGGACATCCTCGGCTGGTTCGGCACCAACACCGACATCACCGCGCTTCGAGCCGTGGAGCAGACCCAGACGGAGGCGCTGGACGAGGCCGAAGCCGCCAACCAGGCCAAGAGCCTCTTCCTGGCCAACATGAGCCACGAGCTGCGCACGCCGCTCTCGGCGATCATCGGCTACGCCGAGATGCTGGTCGAGGAGGTCGAGGACGGGGCGAAGCCCGACGAGGTCGTGCGCGACATCCGCAAGGTGGAGACCAACGCCCGGCACCTGCTCGGCCTGATCAACGACGTGCTGGACCTGTCCAAGGTCGAGAGCGGCAAGATGGAGGCCTATGCCGAGACGTTCGACGTGGCCAGCATGGTGCGCGACATCGCCGCGACGGTCGACTCGCTCATCCAGAAGAAGCGCAACCAGCTCGAGCTTCGGATCGGGGACGATGTCGGGAGCATGCACTCCGACATCACGCGCATCCGTCAGGTGCTGCTGAACCTGTTGAGCAACGCCGCGAAGTTCACCGAATCCGGCGTGATAACCCTGGCAGCCATGCGCAAGCAGGGAGCGGACGGGGTGGATTGGCTGAGCTTCGAGGTGTCCGACACCGGCCTCGGCATGTCGGAGGAGCAGCTTGCCAAGCTGTTCCAGCGCTTCCAGCAGGCCGATGCCTCCACCACGCGCTTGTACGGCGGCACGGGGCTCGGCTTGTCGCTGACCAAGGCGTTCAGCGAGTTGCTGGGAGGGCGCGTCGAGGTCCGCAGCGTGCCCGGCCAGGGCAGCACGTTCGCCATGCACATACCAGCCAACCTCCCCGTTGCATCGTTCCCTGAGGTGGAGACGCAAGCGGTTGGCGAGGATGGCCGCCAGGTGGTGCTGGTGATCGACGACGATGCGACGCAGCGGGAGCTGGCAAGCCGGTTCCTGGAGCGCACCGGCTACGTCGCCCGGACGGCGGCAGATGGCGCCGCCGGCTTGTCGCTCGCCCGCAGCCTGCATCCCCACGCGATCCTGCTGGACGTCACCATGCCGGGCATGGACGGCTGGTCCGTGCTCACGGCGCTCAAGGCCGACGCCACGCTGGCCGACATTCCCGTGGTCATGGTGACCCTGATGGACGAGCGAGAGCTTGCCTCCTCGCTGGGTGCGGCGGATTACCTGGTCAAGCCGGTCAACTGGGGCCGGCTCAGCCTCGTGCTGGACCGTTTCCGGCCAGCGGACGGCGACGTGCTGGTGGTTGACGACGACGCCGACACCAGGCTGCGGCTGCGGCAGGCGCTTGAGAAGCTAGGCTGGACTGTCGCGGAAGCAGCCAACGGGCAAGTCGCGCTCGATGCGATCGCCGACAGCGTTCCACGCCTGATCCTGCTCGACCTCGCCATGCCGGTGATGGACGGTTTCGAATTCCTGGGTCGGCTGCGCGAACAGCCGGGCTGCGGAACCGTCCCGGTCGTCGTGCTCACCGTCCTGGACCTTTCGCTGGAGGACAGGCGCCGGCTCCGTGGCGCCAATCAAGTGCTGAACAAAGGGAGCGTGAGCCTCAACGAGCTCACGGCAAAGCTTAGCGCGATCTCGAGCCTCGCGGCCGTCAAGTGAGCCGGAGCGGAATGAATCTGGGTTCCGCTTGCATGCTCGCTAAGGATTTTCCTTCGCTGGGCTGGAAGCAAGCCGGACCGAGTTCTCACGAGGCGCTGTCCGTCCCACCACCATTGCGCGGGCGACCGCATGTGTCCGCAAAGGCTTGGGCCAGCAGCCCCGGATGACGCGGCAGCCAGCCTGGCCGCCGAAGGGGTCTGCCGCCTCATCCGCCCGGATGCGCGACCGGGCGCCCGGCCCGCCTTTGTCGATCCCCGCCTGCGCCCCGGCC
>CAXTTH010000025.1:9097-13987 GCA_964247035.1 uncultured Acetobacteraceae bacterium | reverse complement strand
GCTGACCGCCTTGCACGTCGTGGTCGGTCGGGCGCTGCTGCGCCGGTTGGGCGCGGACGGCCAATGCGACCCGAGCCACGCCAGCTTGGCCGCCGACGCGGGGGCGAGCGCGAGCACCGTTCAACGGGCCTTGGCGGCGTTGCGCGATGCGGGGCTTCTGGCTTGGGAGCAGCGCCTTGTCAGGCGGCCATGGCCGCAGGGCGGGCCAGGGGCGAGCCGGGCCGAGCAGACCAGCAACGCCTACGTGTTTATGCGGCCGAACGGGCCGGTCAAGCCGACCGTGGCACCCGTGCGCCGGCTCGTGCAGCTCAGGCTGCACTGCGGCGGTCAAGCTGACCGTGAAACCCCTCTAGCTATAGTTAATCAAGAACTGCCGACGCTAAGCGAAGCAGAACAACGGCGGATGGCAGTCCTCATGGAAGCCCGCAAAGCCCGACGCGACGCCGAATGGATCGCTAGGCGTGCCGAGCGATGGCGTCCCAAGAGTTGCCAGCAAGAGGAAGTCTCGCAACAGTCTCCTATTCTCCTTTAGCCCGGTTCTAAGCATCACGTAGGTCGAGGCGCTTCTCAATCCGGTCCAATCGATCAAGCACACGGTCGAAACGGCCGCCCATCTCGGCGCGTTGCTCAGCGCCGTCACGCTCGACATGCGCCAGCGATCTCTCGATAGCCGCCAACCGACCACGTTGCTCCCGTTGCTCTGTTCGCATCTCGGCTATGTCGCCGCGGATAGCCCGTAGGAGTTCAAGGACGAGGTTCTCGGGTTCGACGGCCATAACATGATCCATTTTGAATGGCGTTGGAAAGGACCGGAGGAGCACGAGAGCGCTCCTCCGGGGTAGGCGTGTTCACCCGTTACACGGTTGCCGGTGTCCCTACGCAAGGGATCGGCCAGAGCGCGGCGCATGGTCCTGAGAAGGACCGGCCTTTCCGCATTCCTGTTGTGGCGGGCTTCGGCTCGTGGGTTTGCAGTCGGTCATGATGGTTTCCTTTGTCTGTGAGGATGGATGAGGTTTGTAGGCACGCCTGCTGTTTGGCCGCCAAGCCAAAGAGCACAACCTGTTCTCCTCTCGCCGCCAAGCGAGGTGAGGTGGTTCTGACCGCAGTGACGGTTCCCCGTCGGTAGTCGCGTATCCGCTCGCTTATCCCTTTCGAGGCGTTGGACGAGGCTCGGGTGCCAACCCGAATGTCTGGCCCTCTCGGCACCGCTTCAAGCAAATCGCGGTGCTGATTTTCACTCTACTCAGGACGCTCCCAGCCATAGGCCATTGCCGGTTGCCACACCGGCCGCCCTTAGGCCTTCCCAAGTTATCCAAGCGTCTCTTGGCGATCAGTACGCCGGCGCCTCGGCAGTCGTCCTAGGGCTTGAAGCCCTTTCGTCGCAGATTTGGGGGGCCAAGGTTCCAGAACGCCTCCCTTACTCGGACGATGCCTTCCAGCTTTGCTTACCGGGGAACTGGGGTCCCCGGCACCGGCACTTGATCCCCGCGCAGCACCCTTGAAGGGTGCCGTTACAGGCTTGAGCTATCCGACGATCTCGCGGGCTTGCGCCTTCGAGTACCGCCCCGTCCAGGTTTCCCCTCCGAGGCTCATGCGAGTTTCCCCGCGTGCGTGTCGCCCACCTGCGCGGCACAGGTTCGACCGTTTCCGGCCGCCCCTGGGACGGGCTGAATACCGTCTCTGACTCTTGGCAGGGCATCCCGTGTCGCCACGGTGCCCGTGTCCTTGTCGCCCAAACTTATGCAGCTCACCGGTTCAAAGAGCGGCCCGGAGCCGCGAGCGGTCCCCGGGGTGGATTGGGTCGAACGGGGCGTTGCAGCCCCGAGCGCCCGTTGCAACCGGACGAGCCCCATTACGGGCATCCGGCTACGGCAAGCGGATGATGGCTCTTGGGATTGGCGTCCCGAGAACCTTCCTAGCGGTTGGCAACCGCTAGGTGTGTGCGACTGAATGCGGCGGGGGTCGTGGGGTGTGCTTGGGACCTCGCTGATCCTCCTGTCCTGACTGCGAGGGGATGAAGCCCGGCGTTGGCGCGCCGGGCTGACGTTGGGGAAAGACCTAGCCGGGTGCTTTGGCGAGCACCGGGCCGAACCTGGTTCGGATGTCGGCACTCGCGGGCAACACGGCCGGGATCATTCCCGGCGTCAGCAGGCGGCCTTGGCTGGCCTCGTCTCGCGGTAGGCGTCGGAGGGGCGGGCGGTCCTGCACGGTCCCACTACCCCGGTTCCTCATCCATCGGCAGACCGGAAACCAAGCTGTCCGACCTCCACGACGCGGCGATGGTGGCGCAAGGTGCTTCCCGTGTCACGTTCTACGTGCTCGCGTTAAGGAACCTTTTTCAGATTATCACGCGCATTCTCGATCAAAGCTCTTTCACTCAATATTATCATCACGCATACTTCCTCTTGAATATTCGTGACACTCACGGGAAAGCGGGAGTTTGTGCCCCAGCATGAGCCAGCAACAGCCGGATATGCCAAAGCGCGGCCGAGGCCGTCCGAGCGTCGGCAATGCCTTGACCCCTGCCGAGCGTCAACGCCAACGCCGGACCCGCCAGGAGGCTGCGGGCCAGGTCGAGGTGCGGGAGTGGGTGCCCACAGGCCGAGCCGAAGAGGCCCGGCGGTTGCTGGCCCTGCTCCGGGAGGGAAGTACTGTCCCGCACCCGCAGGAGTTGGCCGAGCTATCCCGCGAACTCACTGCTGCTCGTGAGCGGGCCGAAGCGGCAGAAGCCTGCGCGCTTGCCGCCACGGTTCAGGCTGAGACTGCCACCCCACCTGCTGGCGTGATCGGATCGCCGGAGATGGCAGGGCCAGAGAGGAAGGGCGGCTTGCTTGGGCGGCTGTTTGGGGCCATGGCAAGGATTCGTGCGTGATCCTCACACATTGGTGCCGCGCAGCTAAGTCGGCGCACTAAGCCGACGCTGCCCCGGGTAGGCTGTGCACTAAACCCCTCTGATTCCGGCTTCGCTGCGCCCAGCATTTCTGGGCTGTTTGCGGGACTGCCGAAGGTGTGCACAAATTTGTAGTATAGTGTCCGGCAGAACACCGCGGAGGCGGACGTGGGGCGAGGCGCGACGCGGGTGGCGATCTACGCCCGGGTGTCCACCGGCGAGCAAAGCCCGGAGCTGCAGCTTCGGGAGCTGCGGGACTATGCCGACCGCCGCGGCTTCGCGGTGCATCGCGAGTACGTGGACCAGGCCAGCGGCGACGTGCGCCGCCGCCAGCGCGCGCCCGAGTTCGATGCCCTGATGGCCGACGCGCGCCGGCGCCGCTTCGACTGCGTGTTGGTCTGGAAGTACGACCGCTTCGCCCGCTCTCTTGGCGCGCTGATCGCAGCGCTACAGGAATTCCGCGACCTCGGTGTGGACTTCATCAGCCACACCCAGGCCATCGACACCACCACGCCCATGGGCCGGCTGTTCTTCCACATCATCGGCTCCTTTGCCGAGTTCGAACGCGAGGTGATCGTCGAGCGCGTGCGGGCCGGGCTGGCCAACGTGCGTGCTAAGGGCAAGCGCCTCGGCCGGCCCGTGCGCGATCCCGGCGCACAGGCCCGCGTCGTCGCCCTCAAGGGCGAGGGGCTGAGCCTGCGCCAGATTGCCGCCCGGGAGCGCCTTTCAGCTTCGGGCGTGCGCAAGATGCTGAAACAGGCCGGCGTCGAGACGCCCGCGCCCGTCCCAACGCTTTCTTCTCCGCAGGCGTAAGCGCGCGCCGTGCCGGTCATCGCCGACACTGCCTACCCGCGGCTGCCCGCCCAACCAGGGCCAGTCGAACTGGAAGCGTTCACGCCGGGGGCGGCCGAGGTCGCCTTCGCGCGGCAGCGGACGCGCCAGCCCGGCCCGCGCTTGGCGCTCCTGGTCCTGCTCAAAACGTTCCAGCATCTCGGGCGCGTCGTCCGGCTTGCCGACGTACCGGCGGCGGTCCTCGCCCACGTCGCCGTCTCTGCCAGCCTGGCCGACGCCATTCCCGACCTTGCCGGCTACGACGACACAACCTACCGCGTCCGCCTCGCAACGCTTGTGCGCGGTTATGCCGGCGTCGCCAGCTACGACCGCGAGGCGCGCGGCGTGGCCGCCCGGGCCTGCATCGAGGCGGCGCGCACCCGCGACGACCTGGCCGACATCGTCAACGCCGGCATTGAGGAGCTACTGCGCTGCCGCCGCGAGCTACCCGCCTTTGGCGCGCTGCTCCGGCTCGCGCGCAGCGCGCGCACTCTGGTCAACCGCGGCTACCACCGCCGGGTCGCGGCCGCTCTGACGCCTGAAGCGCGCACTCGCCTGGCCGCCCTGCTCGCAGTGCCCGCGGGCGCCACCCGGTCCAGATGGGACCAGGTCAAGGCGGACCCGCCATGGCCCAGCCCGCAGCGCATGCGCGAGCACCTGGCCCATCTGGCCTGGCTGCGGGAGCAGGCCGTGGCACCGGAAGCGTTCGCAGGCGTGCCGGACCGCAAGCTGCGCCAATTCGCGGCCGAGGCGGGCTCGCTTGGCGCCGCCGACGTGGGCCGCCTGATGGAGAGCAAGCGCCTCGCGCTGATGGCGGCGCTGCTGCGCGGGCAGGTCGCCCGGGCGCTGGACGACGCGGCCGAGATGTTCGTGCGGCTGACGACGCGCATGCACAACCGGGCCAGGGAGGCGCTGGACGCGCACCGCGCCCGTCACGCTGCCGAAACTGACTCCCTCGTCGCCCTGCTGCGCGAAACGGTGCTGGCCTGCCAGGACCAGGGGGCCGAGCGGGATGCGCGCCTGGCCGCCGTCGAGGGCCTGCTGCTGCCCGACGCGGACGCGATCCTGGCGAAGTGCGAGGCGCACGCCGCCTTCGCCGGGAACAACTACCTGCCGCTGCTGACCCGCCAGTATGGCGGCCAGCGCGCGGCGTTCCTGCGCTTCCTGGC
>CAXTTH010000025.1:0-9087 GCA_964247035.1 uncultured Acetobacteraceae bacterium | reverse complement strand
CGCCGCCGCCCCCAGCCCGCCCCGGGCTCGACGGCGCCGGGCGGCGGCGGCGCGCAGGCGATCGCCTTCCTGCTCGCGCACCGCACGGACCGCCGGGCCAAGCTACGTCCCGTTGTTGAAACGGTGCAGGCGGACGCAACCGCCGCCCGTCAGGCGCTCGACCTGTCCTGGGTGGGCGAGAAGTGGTGGCCGCTGCTGACTGGGCGCACGGCGCGCGAACCGGCGCCCGCCGAGGTGGACCGGCGCTACTTCGAAATCTGCCTGTTTACCCAGGTGGTCAACGAGCTGAAGTCCGGCGACCTGTGCATCCCGGGCAGCGAGGAGTACGGCGACTACCGCGACCAGCTGGTGTCGTGGGAGGAGTACAACCGCGACGTCGCGGGCTACGCCGAGCAGGCCGGCGTTCCGACCGATCCGGCTGCCTTCGTCACCGCCCTGAAAGCCCGGCTCGCCCGGACCGCGGACGCCACCGACAGCGCCTTCCCGGAGAACGAGCAGGTCGAGATCGTGGACGGCGAACCGATGGTGAAACGGCTGCGCGCCCGCGAGGCCACCGATGGCACGGCCTTCCTGGAACGGCTGCTCAAGCCGCGCATGGTCCCGGTCGGCGTCTTGGAGGCACTCGCCGACACCGAGCACTGGCTGGGCTGGACCCGGCACTTCGGCCCTGTGTCCGGTTTCGAGGCCAAGCTGGAGCGCCCGCGCGAACGCTACCTCGCCACGGTTTTCTGCTACGGCTGCGGTCTTGGCCCGAGCCAGGCGGCGCGCTCCCTCAAGGGCCTGGACCGCCGGCACATGGCCTTCGCCAACCAGCGCCACGTCACCGAAGCCAACCTCGACGACGCGATCACCGGCGTGATCGACGCCTACGCCCGGGTCGGCCTGCTCCGGCACTGGGGCAGCGGCGAGTCAGCGTCCGCCGATGGCATGAAGTGGGACGTGCATCCCGAGAGCCTGAAAAGCAGCTACCACATCCGCTACGGCGGCTATGGCGGGATCGGCTACTACCTCGTTTCGGATACCTACATCGCGCTGTTCTCGCGCTTCCTGGCCTGCGGCGCCTACGAGGGCCACGCCATCCTGGACTTCGTGACCGAGAACCGGTCGTTGCTGCAGCCGTCCACGGTCCACTCGGACACCCACGGCCAATCGGCCCCCATCTTCGGACTTGCATACCTGCTTGGCATCGACCTGATGCCGCGCATCCGTAGCTGGCAGGACCTGCACCTGTTCCGGCCGGATACCGACGCCCGGTTCGAACACATCGACGGCCTGTTCACTGGTGCCATCGATTGGGCGCTGATCGAGGCGCACCTGCCGGACATGCTGCGCGTCGTGCTCTCCATCCGCGCCGGGCGCCTGCTGCCGTCCGCCATCTTGCGCCGGCTCGCCACCTATAGCCGCAAGAACAGGCTCTACTTCGCCTTCCGGGAGCTTGGCAGGGCGATCCGCACGGATTTCCTGCTTCGTTACCTTGGATCGGCTGACCTGCGCCGCACCATCGGTGCCGCCACCAACAAGAGCGAACTGTTCAACCGATACGCCCAGTGGGTCGCCTTCGGCAGCGGCGGCCTGGCAACCGCCGCCGAGCGCGACGAGCAGCGCAAGATGGTCAAGTACAACCACCTCGTCGCCAACCTGCTCATCTTCCACACCGTCGTCGGCATGACCCGCGCGCTCGACAGCCTCGCCGCCGACGGGCACGGCACCGCGATCACGCCCGAAGCCCTGGCCAGCACCAGCCCCTACCTGAACGAGCATCTCAACCGCTTCGGCAGCTACGAACTCGACCTCAGCAAGCCGCCCGCACCGCTGCCGTTCGATTTGCCTGCCTATGCTCGTCCACCAAGCCCAGCAGCCGCGTCAAAGGCTTCTGTATGAGTATCCCGCATGAATCCTTGCCATCGTCCGTTTGGGCACGGGGGGAGCAGCCAGGAATGATGGTGTTCGCGCACAAGGTGGGCACGATGCAGGCAATCGTGACGGCGATCACGCGGGGCTATGGCTGGCACTTCGGCGGCATGGTGGCACCGGCCAAGGCGCCCCGGTTGGCAGAGCGGTTCGGCGAGCTGTACCTGACGGGGCTGACAGAGGACCAGCGCGGGCACCGGCGCCGGCGCGGCCAGGGCAACGCCCGCCTGTTCATGCACCCGTCGTACATTACGCCCGAGGTGCAGTGGTGGGTGCTGCTGACAGAGGGGGAGCACCCGGCGCGGAAGGCCGAGGCGAAGGGGCTGGCCCCAGTGGGGGAGCCGCGGCGGCGGGTGGCCATGCTGGGCCAGTTCGAGGCGCTGCAAACGCCGCGCGAGGGTGGACCCGCGCGGTGGACGTGGCAGATGACGCGGGGTTTCCACGACGGGCTGCGCGGCAGGTTCAGCGAGTTGATTCGGCACCGCCGCGACGACCGGGAGCTATCGCAGGCGCTGCGGACGCTGCACCGGCTGCCGGGGTTCAACGGGGTGCGGCGGCAGGTGATCGAGTTGCGCCACCAGGTTGAGGGGGAGTGGAAGCGGGTGCGGGGAACGGGGGAGGCGTGTCCGTTGCCACCGGGCTTCCAGCCGTTTGTGCGGCGCAAGAGCTACCGGACGGTGCCGCTGGAAGTGGTGTGCGGGCGCATGGCGGCCGGCTTGCCGCCTTACTCAATCAAGATGCGCTATGGCGAGGACAATGCGAGCGCACCCGAGAGCGAAGCCGCCAAAGCCGAAACCCTGGAAACGGCAGCGTAGGGGAGAACCATGAACCCAAAGCAGATCGTAGAGCGGATCAACGCCCGAACGGGTGTGCCGAAGAGCATCATCTACATAGGCGTGGTGTACGTGATCGCGTCCTTGCTGGAGCAGGTTGTTCACCACATGGCTGTGGGCAGCGCCGACGTGTCGGCCGACCACAAGCCTTCAGGCGGCTACGTCGGCATGATCGCCTTAACTGCGGCATTGCCGCCCTTGTTCGGGATCGTGCTGGGTTTGTGGTGGCGCTTTGGGCCGCGCAAGCACCGCCCCGGCGACTACGCAAGCGACATACGGACGGCGAGCGTCGCACCCGGCAAGGACTACGACCCGCGCCGGCATTGGCGACCAACGGAGGGCATGTTCCTTGGCGTCACCACCAACCCCGGCGATCCGGTGCGGGTGCCCGAACGGTTGTTTAAGGAGCGGCACATGCAGATCGTCGGGCCGACCGGGACCGGCAAAGGCAAGCTGCTGGGCAACCTGGCTGCGCAGGCGATCCAAGCGGAGCATACGCTTGTGGTGATCGACCCCAAGCGGGACCGCTACCTGCCCCATATCATCGCGGACCTTTGCGCCGAGACGGGGCGGGTGATGCACATGGTGGACCTCAAGGAGAAGACGCCAGGCGGCTGGCACCCGTTCCAGGCGGGACGGCGCGAGGACCGGCTGAACCGGATCGTGGAGTGCTTCGACCTCAACCCGCGCGGGACGGACGCCGATTTCTACAAGGTGCAAGGCAAGGAGTTGCTGGGGCGCATGGTGGCAGCGACGGACGGCACCATCGAGGACGCCCTGACCTGGCTGGATGCCGAGATGAAGAACTACAAGGCCGGGGAGAAGCCGCCCGGCAGCCGCGAGCGCAGCCATTTCCAGGCATGGCGTTCGCGCCGGAGCCTCAACCCGCCCGGCGAGGGGTTCAACCTTAACCGGGCGCTTGGGCGCGGGGAGGTGATCTACCTAAGATCGGACCCGACGGACCGGGAGCTGACCATCCCGATCAAGGCCTTCCTCATGCAGGTGGCGCAATGGAAGTTTGCCCATCCGGACACGCGCCACCTGACGATGCTGGCCGACGAGGCCGGGATCTATGCCAGCACCTACCTGGCGCACCTGCTGGCGACCATCCGCGACACGGGAACGACGGTGGCGCTGGCCTACCAGTCGATGAGCGACCTGGAAAATGCGGCGAACACGCCGGGCGAGGGGCGGCTGATCCGACAGCGGATAGACCAGAATGCCCAGCTTAAGGTGTTCTACGGCACGAACGACAACCTGACGGTGGAGGAGGTGGCCACCATGTCGGGAACGCGGCGCATCCAGCGGCGCACCGAGCAGCGTCGGCGGATCGGCGGCTATGACGCGCACGGGCGCACCGACGCCGAGGAGGCCTTGATTCCGGAAAACATGGTCCGACGCCTACCGGAGGGAGTGGCAGTGTATTTCGAGCCGGGCCAGACTGCCCAGCTCATCCGCACCGCGCCCGTCCGCACCAAGCAGGCCCACGACTTCCAGGCGGATCAACGATTTTACCATGGCTAAAGCCACCCTGACTAATGACTTACCCTCATGCCTATGGGTGCCCCCATGGCTGTCAGCGAGGCTCGACTGGCGCCCGGTTCACCTCTGCACGCAAGGGTAAAAAAGACCAGGCTTCTCTCTGAGAGTGCCTGCCGCGGTTCACCTCAGCGGCGACCGACTCACCTTGCGTCGCATTAGTGAAGGAAGTTGGCCCGTTGAAGGCCACCCCGCCGTGGTCCGGCAGCGTTGCCGCTGCCGTGTTTTCGAGGCAATCCCCCATTGAAGCCGACCGAACGGCCGCGCTCCTGACACGGAGATTAGCGCCTCCCGGACCCCACCCGGCCCGGTTGCGGATGTTCAGGGCCGCATTCTCATCGCGGTCCCGAACGTCGTTGCAAGCTGTACATATGTGCTGCCGCTGCTTGAGCGGCTTCGGCACCGCCGCGCCGCAAGCGGCACAGTCTATCGTGGTGCCGCGCGGATCGACGCGCTTGAACAGGCGGCCGTCACGCTGGCACTTCCATTCGAGCTGGTCGAGCAGCAGGCCAGGCGCGCGGTCGCGCCAGGACTTACGGATGCCCCGGCCCTGCCTGCCGCTTCCGCCTGAACGGTTCAGGCCTTGCAGGTTCAGGTCTTCGACGGCCACAGCGTCGTGGTGCCGCACCAGCCGCGCCGAAAGCGCGTGCAGCTCGGCTGCGCGCCGCCGCTGGATGCGCGCGTGCAGGCGGCGCAGGCGCTCGCGCGCCTTTTGGCGCCGCTTGGACCCCTTGCGGCGGCGTGTCAGGACCCGGCTTGCCTGGCGCAACTCGGCTTCCGCTTCCCGGTAAGGGCGGACCACATCGAATTTGGCCCCGTCCGACGTGACGGCCAACGTCCGCAGGCCGATGTCGATTCCCACTGGGCAGCGCGGCAGTGCGCAGGGCGCGCGGTCTGCAACCTCATAGGTCAGATTGGCAAACCAGCGGCTTCCGGCGCGGGTCATGGTGATGGCCTTGCACGACTCGAAAGGCGGCAGGAGCCGATCCGGGCGCAGCCGCAGCGTGCCGCCGAGGCTCTTGATTCGGTAAAGGCCGCGATTGCGCATGGAGAACTCGATAGGAGAGTCCCAGCCGACCGTTTTCCAGAACTCCCGGCCACGGAAGCGGGGCCGACCGAGCTTGTCACCCTTGTTGTGGCGGGTGAACATGGCCCGGTACGCAGCTTCCACTAGGTTGAGCGTCCACTTCTGCAAACGGCGCGGAAAGCGTGCGTATTTGGCATCCTGGCGCAGAAACGTTAGCGCCTTACCTTGCTCGCCCAGGGTGATGGTGCGGCCGGTTTTCTCGTAGCACCCGATGCGCTCAGCCAAGGCGGCATTGTAGAGGTCGCGCGTATGGTCCAGGCACTCGGCAAGCCACGCGTGCTGCCGACGGGTGGGATAGGTGCGAACTCTGTACGTCAGCATCATTGAAGAAGAATGTTATCATCAACTCAGAAAATATCAATAGTCTCTTGCTGCCTTGCTATATAGCAAGGCAGCAGCTCTAATGCTCAAAGGTAATACATTAATCTTCCGCTTCTGTTAGAAGACAGTGCTTCTCAGAGGTAATGAGATCACGCTCATGCCTGAGACGAGAGTTGTGCTCTACTGCATCGTAAATACGATTACAAACAGAGTGCCATCCGGGCCAGTATTCTGATTGACTGTCTTTTTGAAATTGAGTACGATCCCAAAAATCCTCCCACCAAGGAGTTCCCCCTAATCCGCCAAGGATTGCTAGAGGATGTATTCTACCAGATACCAGAGCAGAAAATTTTGCTTCTGGTAATATGTAGCTTTTTACTATCAGACCAGGTTTTCCTCTCCTACAATAAAATTTATAAAGTAAATGCCATACAACTGAGAGATGTGTTAAGGACGATTCACCACCTGCCCCGATTACCTCACTGACGTGATAAGGAGTAGTGTACGTTTGGCAACGTCGCTCCGCGTATTCTTTAACAACAACAAGACTACCCTCCTTGCTGCTGGATCGTACGAGGTGAAGATGATCCACTTCCTGACTAGCACCTTCCATGTCGAGTAACCAGCGAACACCCTCTTCTGCACCCTCTGGGATACGTTCCATATTCACTGGGAATGGATGACCGTCGCCATGTTGCAGCCACCCGCACTCGCCGCCAAGAAAGGCGGCCACTGCGGCGAGTTGGTGGAAGGAGGGTTCTAGTTCTCCGGAAAACCATTTCTCGACTGGTTCGGCGTGAGCCTCTTTTATTCCTATTGCGATGTGCGAAGGGCGTAAAGGGCTGCCCCGACGCACCCGGTTTACCTCCTGAAGCAATTCCCGCAGCCGCGCCGATACCTCCCTGCGTCGCGCGCTCTGCTCTTGTTGTTGCATGAGTGGTTCTACCCAAGAGCGCAGGGCGAAGCGCGCCTCAGCTTCGACAGACCGATCATGCCGAGCAGCTAGGGTCCCAAGGCCTTTCATCACGTCTTCCGGCACGCTGCGTATGGCGATTCGATCAATCATGAATTTCTAGTCGGATTGAGGTCATGTGCTAAATCTATCAGAGACACTTTGAGGGGGTCCAGAAATTTCGTGTGAGCAGAATGAAATCATTATGCTCCAAACTGCTAAATGTGGAATCTAACAAAAAGCCACCACCTGCTATGCTGCACCGCACCATCGCATAAATGCATCTTATGGAAAGTGGCAGGAAGTCGTGCCGAAGTCGCGGTCAAGTCGCCAGCCGTCCCCTCGCGCCGGCTCCCGCGAGGACTTGCCCGAAGCCAATAAAAGGCCGCTGCGCAGGATGTCCCGCCCAGCGCGAATACTGCCCGAGAATGTTCTCTTGAGCGATCGAATGGGCCTGTTCCCCCGTCCCGACCTGGCCCCGCCAGGCTCCCGCCCGCAGCGCAGGTCAAGGGCGGCATAGCCGGGACCGGAGCCGCGCGCAGGCGCCCCTTCGGCGCCGAGCACGGCGAGGACCCACCCCTTGACCGCAGCGAGGACGGGAGCACCCTTGCGGGCAGGAGGGAAGAAGGTTGCATGGGATGGCCATGGACGGTGATGCAGCAAGAGCCTTCAATGCCGTCCTCGACGAGCTGGGGTTGAGCAACCGCGCAGCCGGACGCCTTGCCGGCATCGGCTACAGGTCGATTCGACGCGCGCGCGAGGGTGATGCACCCGTAAGCCCAGCCACCTTGCGCCTCTTTCTTGCGATCAGACGTGACCCTACCTTGGTGGCGTTTCTTGCCAAGATGCTGACCGATGAGAGCCAGGTTGACGACTAAGCCCATTACGCGGCGGCAAACCCACGGCCAGGACGCACGCCTTTGCGGTTGCAAGACTATTACGGCACAGACCGACCTTAATGGCGTCATGACGCTATGGCTTATTGAAGCTATGCATTGACACGCTCGAAGCGTTTTCACACTCTAACGGCGTGCAGGTCCTATCCTTCCTGAGCCAAAAGGGCGGCAGCGGGAAAACCACCTTGTCCGTCCACACGGCCGTTGCGGCCCACGAAGGCGGCACCCCGGTCGTGCTGATCGACACCGACCCTCAGAAGTCCGCGACTGTTTGGGGCGACGCCCGCGAGGCGGAGACGCCTCTCGTTGCAACCGCCAGCGTTTCCGAGCTGGAGCGCGTGCTTGCTGCCGCCCGCAGTGAGGGCATGCGGCTCGCGATCGTGGATGCAGCGCCGCACGCCTCCCCGGAAGCGTTCAAGATCGCCCGGGCATCCAGCCTCGTCATGATTCCATGCCGGCCATCCGCGTTCGACATCGCGGCTGCGGAGGGAGCCGTTAGGATCGTCAAGGCGGCCGGGGCCAAGGCGGCGTTCGTGCTGTCTGCTTGCCCCTTCCGCGCGCCGGAGATCGCAGAAACGCGGCAAGCCTTGGCCGGGTATGGGTTGCTTGTGGCTCCGGTGGAGATCACCGACCGGCGGGCGTTCTCGCGGGCGCTGGCGACCGGCCGGGCGGTGACGGAGTTCGAGGCGGACGGCAAGGCGGCGGACGAGGTTCGCGCGCTGTGGGCTTGGGTGCAGGAGCATATGGCGTGAGTGCAAAGCCGACTGGCCTGGCAGCTTTCACGAAGGCCAAGGCGCCCGCCGCGAAGGGCCAGGCGCCTGCAAAGGTTGCCCGCAAGCGCGCGCAGGGGGAGACGGTGGCTTTGACCGTCCGCATCGCCCGAGCTGATTGGGCCAGGCTTCACCAGCTCGCAGTGGCGGAGGGCGTAAGCCTCCAAGCCCTCGCGCTTGACGGCCTGTCCAAGGTTTTCGCCGAGCATGGGCTGCCCCCCATAGCTTGATGACGCCATAAAGTTTTGACGTATTGGCGTCACGACGCCAACTTCTTACACTGCGGCGCTTCCAGCTGCTTTGTGCGAACGACAAGGCAAGTTGTCCAACTCTCGGACACTCGACGGAATGCCGGTCCATGTGACACGATAGTGATTGCCACACCCGAGCGTGGCGACTCTGAAAGGACTTGCCGACCCAGACCCTAGAAACACCGAAGGCCACCCGAAGGTGGCCCCCGATCCGGCAAAGCCGGGATGATCCAATCTGGTAAATTGATCCTCCCTTCTTTCCGCGCTTTTTGCAAGCCCTCGCTTAGCCGTGGGGATGCTTTGCCTGATGGGCGCCGCCCGCTGGCCTCGGTCCAACTGAGGAAGTCACTGCTTTGCCCATTGCACAGGACCACCCCCGTTCCGCCCCGGGCGCTCCGCCTTGCCGCCACCATCCTCGCCCTTGGCACAAGGGCAGCTTGTTTGGCGACGGCCCACGCCGGCCGCTCGATGCCGACGAGCGCCGGGCATGGCTGGCCCGCGCCGACCTGGAACGCCGGGCCGGGCGG
>CAXTTH010000024.1:0-14027 GCA_964247035.1 uncultured Acetobacteraceae bacterium | reverse complement strand
ATGCGGCGATACACCTGGATGTCGGACACCTTGAAGTCCCAGCCGCCGGGTCCGGCGCCGCCCTGGTCCGGCACGCCGGCCGGGTAGGGGTTCGGGTTGAACCAAGCCACGACCTGGTTGGAGATGAGCAGGTGGGCACAGGCGCTGGCTGGGCTGGTCCAGGACAGCTTGCGCTGCGTGTAGGCGGTGCCGTCGCAATAATAGGTCAACACGCCGTTGGTCCAGTCGAGCGCCAGCTCGTGCCAGCCTGCGGCCAGCCAGCCGGGCGCGGCACCCGGCGGCAGGTAGTCGTAGCCGGGGTTCTCGGCCCAAGGGCCGTTGTCCCAGATCACGGAGCGGCCAAAGGCGCCGTCGTTATTGTTGGTGGGCTCGCCAGGGCGCAGGTAGGTGCCGGGCAGCGTGCCGTCGTAGCCGAAACCGTCGTGCAGGTCGCACTCCGGTGGCCAGCCCAGCGGCTGCAGCACATCACCGCGCGGGCCGTTCAGGGCTGCGTAGGCCTCGTGGCCTGGGTTGAGCCAGAACGCCGGCCAGCTCCACTTGCCCTTGGGCATCCAGAAGCGCCCGCGGATGAAGCTGCGGTTCGGCACGATCGGCGCCCAGAACCGCATCATGCCGGACAGGATGCCGCCGCCGTCACGGCCTTCGACCTGGCCGGACGGCGTGTTCGGGTTGTTGTAGGCCCGCAGCGTCAGGTGGTCGGCGGAGAACACGTGGACGGAGCCGGGATCGCCTTCCGGCGTGTCGATGTGGTGCGCCCAGTAGTTGCCATACAGGCCGTCGCAGCCGTTGCCGGTGGCGCCGGCGGTCTGGTTGAAGCCGCCGTAGATGAAGCGCGGGCTGGCCGCCAGGTCCAGGTCGGACTTGGTTTTGATGGTGGCGTCCGGGCGGGCGTTGCCGAAGCGGTAGTCTTGCACCAGCACGTGCTGGGACAGGTCGTAGGTCATTCTGATCCTTAGGTTAAATCAAATGTGTAAAGCTTGCGTGGCGGGCAGGGGCACGGCCGTCTCGTGCGTCCTGCAGCCAAGCCACCACGCCGGCCAGCCAGACCCGGCGATGCGCCGGGTCTTCCGGAGCGCCGCGAAGCACGAGCAGGCGTCCAGCCTTGGCGTGGCGGTCCGCTGCGTCGTATCCCCGCTCGTGAAGAGTGGGAGTGGGCGCCAGGGTCATGCCGGCAGCCGGAAGCTGCCGAACACGGCCTGGGCCAGCGGGGCCAGGGTTGATGCATGCACGGCCTGCGTCGGATGGGTGCCGTCGTTGGTGAAGCCAGGCTGGAATACTCCAGACGAGCCATTCTGCGCCTCGACCACGGCGGACCTGTCTATGACGCCCGTCGTGGTGCGGCCATTTTTGCCGGCGAGCAGCCCGCCTGCGCCTGACCGCAGCCAGGCGTTCACCGCCTTGCGGTTGCCGTCATAAACATTGCTGACAGCCTGGTTGGCGACCGTGGCGTAGCCGTCCGTGCTCGTGACGGCGCCCGGCATGGCCGTGCTGTAGAACAGGCCCGCCGGGTTAAAGGCGAGCAAGTCCTGGCACAGCCATTGGATCATCGCGATGATGCTGGAGCTTGATGTGCCAGCAGTGACATCGTTGATCGCCAAGCCCGCTACGAAGACGCAGGTGCCGAAGTTGATCGTGCCGGCGAGCTGGCTCAGCATGCCCAGGCGCATGAACCGCCGGTTGGTGCTGCCATACCAATCCGCCAAAGCGTCGCCGGTGCGGGTGATGGACAACAGGCCGAAGCCTCCGGCCAGGGCGAGGCCGCGCTCGATCCAGCCAGAGTTCTGCTGCGCGTCACCGCTGTCGGGCGTCGTGCCTGCTCCGCCGACGATGCCATAATCAATGCTGTCGCCAACGATGCAGGCCCAAGGCGTGGCCGAGCCGGGCACGCCAAGAGTGATCGTGCCCATGGTGGCAGCCCCGGTTCCGGCCGCCAGCGTGGCTTGGGTGAGCGCGCCAGCGCGCCAGGTGCCAGCGCTGGCGAAGTAATCCAGGCCCATGGTCGTGCGCTGCACTCCTGGCGGCGCGCCGATCGTGGCCACCCGCTCGGCGATGGCCGCTCCTTTCGGCAACGCGAGGCGAATGGGATCCGTGACGATCAAGCCTGCATCCGGCACCAAGAGCGTGCTGTTGGGCGCCAGGCCGTCATAGCGCAGCCCAATGCCCGCGGTGATGATCGAGGCATTGCCGACCCCCGTTTGGTCAGCGGTCGGTTCGATGCCGAGCTGGGCGGCGATGCCATATTCCGCCCAGCCAAAGTCGAACGTGGCGCCCATGCCGGCGGACGCTCCCGCACCGGAACCGCGCTTGGTGGCAGTCGTTGGCGCGGCCCCGTCGGCCAACGGAGCGGCGTAGGCGCCTGGATCGGCCACGCGGGTTCCCGCCACGCCTGCTGAAGCGCCCAACCTGGTGACGATGAGCACCAGCGCCGTCATGTCCGCCGCCGTCTTGGCGAACACCAGCACGTCGCCTACAGTATAGCCGCTGCCGGTTGCTGAAACGGTTGCGGTGGTGCAGGCATAAGCGCCAGTCACGCCGCCGTTGTTGCCGATCAGCGGCTGCTCAAAAGGGTTCATCTGGAACCCCATCAGCACCGTCCGCAACCCTGAGCAGTCTGTCATGGCCGTCTTGGTGATGCGGCTCAGCGTGGCCGGAAAGCTGTTGCTTGGGGATCCCTGGGTGCCGTTGGTGTTGTTGCGATTCGTTACGGGCTGCCACAACGGCCGGCCGCCAGCCTGGCGCAGCGCGGGCGGCGGCGCTGGCAGGGATGTTGCGGACTGGGCGTTCCCATGGACGGCAGCGGACGCTGCCAAGGCGGAGGAGCCTGCAAGGAGGGTGCGGCGGTTCAGCATGGTTCAACGCATCTTGATCGTGAGCGGGCAAGACGCGCCCGTGCAGACCAGGCTGATCGCTTCCGGAGACACGTTGCCGGGCTGATCCTCCAAGTAAGCGGCCCCGGGAGCGATTGGAACTGATCCGGTCGCGCAACCGGAGCCGCTGGTCGCGGCAGCCGCCGTGTAGTTGAGGCAGGCTGTGGCTGTACCGAGATTCCAGACGTGCAACCCGACGCGGGAGGGGACTGAGGCAAGGCCAAGCGGCACAGTTGCCGTCGTGGTGATGGTCGCGCTGGCGTCCATCCACGCAGCCGAGCGTGCCGCCGCAGGCAGGGCACCCACGTTGATAGTGCCGCTGACGACCTGTGTCGCCGGCAAGTTGGCGACCGCGACCACGCTGGCGCCCGCCGCTGCGGAGGGCGTGATCACTGCCGTGCCAGTCCCTGCCACGTAGACGCTGATCCGGATGCTGGTCAGGCCCGCCGTCGGCACTTGAGCGGCGGTGTTGCCGACGACGTAGAGGTTGATGGCGTACTGCGCCGGGTTGCTGGGAAAATAGGTGGGCAAGTTGATGTAGGTGACACCTCCATCGCTGGAGCCCGAGATGAGCAGGGTGGCATTGGAGCCTGACACCCCGGCAAAGGACAAACCTAATGTCGCCTGCCCGTTCAGCGCGAATGACACCGCGCTGCCTGCCGTGTTGAGCGGCAAGCTTTGCGCACCCATCCGTACGTCAGGCGCTGTGACGGCTTGAACCGTGGCCAGGTTCGTCACATGCACCTGCTGCCCGCCATCGGCGTTCAGCGAGCCGTTCGGCATGGCAGCCAGCAACGTCGCGATGCGACGAAGCTGCGCCACCACCGTTCCCGCGCTGGTTGTGGCCGCATCGTTCGGCGTGCCGAGCGCCGCGGCGGCCAGCTGGGTTTGCACAGCCACCTGGGCGACTGCGCTGTCCGTGACGGAGACGGGCAGCGCGTTCGCGCCACCTCCCTGTACGCCCACCAGCTGGGCAGACGCCGTGCCCGGCGCAGTCGTCGGCGTAATGCTGGCGGCGCTGCCTGTGCCACCTCCGCCATCCACCACGACGTGCACCGGATACCCGGCCACGCCGCAGGGTTGGGCGCTGAAAGTGCCGTCCGTGGACACGCAGGCCAGCACGAAGGTTGGCGCCCGTCCGTCCCGGGTGGCATAGCTTTGCGCCACGGGTGCCTGCGCCCAAGCGACGATAGGCGCCAACAATCCGACATAAAATGCCATTGTATGTAAAGAACAGCTGAGAATGGGCTTGGCCCCCCCAGTGCACGGGGGCTTTGGACGCGTCGCTCGTAACATGCCAAACACCTGGACGCTGGGGAATTGCGAGCGGCTGAACCGCGGAGGGAGCAGAGAATGCCGAAATGGCCTCTCACGCGCTCGCAAGGTGACTATATAAACGGAACAGGCCGTGAACGCAAGCGCGTAATGTTTTAGTTGGAGGTTTGATGGACGGCTCGGGACGATCGGATCAGCCAGGTGACGCGCATGCGCCAGCGCTGCGCATGCTGGAAGGGCGCGGCTTCATCACCGTGCGCGGCGCGCGCGAGCACAACCTGAAGAACATCGACGTCCAAATTCCCCGCGATCAGCTGACCGTGATCACTGGGCTGTCGGGCAGCGGCAAGTCATCCCTGGCATTTGATACGATCTATGCCGAAGGCCAACGGCGCTACGTGGAGTCGCTCTCCGCTTACGCCCGTCAGTTCCTGGAGCTGATGGGCAAGCCGGACGTGGACAGCATCGAAGGGCTCTCCCCAGCCATCTCGATCGAGCAGAAAACCACCAGCCGCAACCCGCGCTCCACCGTCGGCACCGTGACGGAGATCCATGACTACATGCGCTTGCTGTGGGCGCGCGCCGGGGTGCCCTATTCTCCAGCCACGGGACTGCCGATCGAGGCGCAAACCATCAGCCAGATGGTGGATCGGGTGATGGCGATGCCAGAAGGCACGCGGCTGCTGCTGCTGGCGCCCGTCATCCGGGACCGCAAGGGCGAGTACCGCAAGGAACTGGCCGATTTGCAGCGCCGCGGCTTCACCCGCGCCAAGGTGGACGGCCGGCTGTACGAAATCCCGGACGTGCCGGCGCTGAACCGCAAGACCAAGCACGACATCGATGCCGTGGTGGACCGCATCGTTGTGCGCCCCGGCATGGAAAGCCGCCTGGCCGACAGCTTCGAGACGGCGCTCGCGATGGCGGACGGCATCGTCTATGCCGAGACCGCCGATGACAAGGCGGAGCGCACCGTGTTCTCCTCCCGCTTCGCCTGCCCGGTGAGCGGCTTCACCATCGAGGAGATCGAACCACGGCTGTTCTCCTTCAACTCGCCGCACGGCGCCTGCCCGGCCTGCGACGGGCTTGGCGTGGAAAGCTTCTTCGACCCGGCGCTGGTGATCCCGGACGAACGCGCTTCCATCGCCGAGGGCGCCGTCGCCCCTTGGTCCGGCGCCAAGAGCGAGTACTACGACCAAACGCTCGCCTCCATCGCGCGGCACTACAAGGTCAGCACCCGCAAGCCATGGGACGAGCTGCCGGAGGGCGTGCGCGACGTCATCCTGACCGGCGGCGCCATGCCGATCGAGTTCACCTACAAGGACGGCGTACGCGCCTACAGCGTCACCAAGCCGTTCGAGGGCGTGCTGCGCAACCTGCAGCGGCGCTGGCAGGAGACGGACAGCGCCTGGGTGCGGGAGGAGATGAGCCGCTACCAGGCCGAGAAGCCCTGCGCGTTGTGCCAAGGCGCGCGGCTCAAGCCGGAGGCGCTGGCCGTGCGGGTGGCCGGCTCCACCATCGCCGCGGCCTCCGATCTGTCGATCCGCCGGGCATTGGAGTGGTTCGCCGGCGTGGAAGCGACGCTGACGCCGCAGCGAGCCGCGATCGCCGGCCGCATCCTGAAGGAGATCACCGACCGGCTGCGCTTCCTCGATGACGTAGGGCTGGACTATCTCACGCTCGCGCGCGGCTCCACCACGCTTTCAGGTGGGGAAAGCCAGCGCATCCGCCTGGCGAGCCAAATCGGCTCCGGGCTGACCGGCGTGCTGTATGTGCTGGACGAGCCATCCATCGGCCTGCACCAGCGCGACAATGAGCGGCTGCTTGGCACGTTGGAGCGTCTCAAGGCGCTCGGCAACACGGTCCTGGTGGTGGAGCACGACGAGGACGCCATCCGCGCCGCCGACCACCTGATCGACATGGGGCCGGCCGCCGGCACGTTGGGCGGGCACATCATCGCGCAGGGCACCCCGGACGAGGTGGCGGCCAACCCGGACTCCATTACCGGAGCCTATCTCTCCGGTCGTCGCCGCATCGAGGTGCCGGCACGCCGCCGCCCGGTGGACCCGGGGCGCTCCATCCGCGTAGTCGGCGCGCGCGGCAACAACCTGCAAGACGTGACAGCCTGCTTCCCGCTCGGGACGTTTTGCTGCGTCAGCGGCGTGTCCGGCGGAGGCAAGTCCACGTTGGTGATCGACACGCTCTGGAAAGCAGCGAGTCGGCGACTGATGGGCAGCGGCCAGGTGCCGAGCGCCCATGATAGGATCGATGGGCTGGATCAGCTCGACAAGATCATCGATATCGACCAGTCGCCAATCGGCCGGACGCCCCGTTCCAACCCGGCCACCTACACCGACCTGTTCGCTCCCATCCGAGACTGGTTCGCCGAACTGCCGGAAAGCCGCGCCCGCGGCTACAAGTCTGGCCGGTTCAGCTTCAACGTGAAGGGCGGACGATGCGAGGCGTGCCAGGGCGATGGCGTGCTGAAGATCGAGATGCACTTCCTGCCGGACGTGTTCGTCACCTGCGACACCTGCAAGGGCGCGCGCTACAACCGCGAAACGCTCGACATCAAGTTCCGCGGCAAGTCGATCGCCGAGGTGCTGGACATGACGATCGACGAGGCGGTGGCCTATTTCAGCGCGCAGCCCAAGATACGCGACCGGCTGAGCATCCTGCAGCGCGTAGGCCTGGGCTACGTGAAGCTGGGGCAGCAGGCGACCACGCTCTCCGGCGGCGAGGCGCAACGCATCAAGCTGAGCAAGGAACTGGCGCGCCGGGCCACCGGGCGGACGCTCTACATCCTGGACGAGCCGACGACGGGCCTGCACTTCGAGGACGTGCGCAAGCTGCTGGAAGTGCTGCACGCGCTAGTGGACCAGGGCAACACGGTGGTGGTGATCGAGCACAACCTCGAAGTCATCAAGACCGCCGACTGGGTGCTGGATCTTGGACCCGGCGGTGGCGAGGGCGGCGGCCGCATCGTGGCAGAGGGCACGCCGGAAACGGTGGCCGCCACGCCGGAGAGCCACACCGGCCGTTTCCTGGCGCCAATGCTGCCAGCCCGGCCGGAGAAGAAGGCCCGCAAGCGCGCCTGAGATATCGCCCCTCCTTTTGGGGGCAGAGAACCCGGTCGATGCCCAGTTGCTCAGACGGCGATACGTTGCTCGTCGGTGATGATCGTCTCGGCTATGGAAGACGGCTCATAGAGGATCCGCCCAACCGCGCCCGCAATCATGGTGCCGGCGATCGGCGCCACCCAAAACAGCCATAGCTGACCGAGCGCGGCGCCGCCCGCGAACAGCGCCGGGCCGGTGCTGCGCGCCGGGTTGACGGACGTGTTGGTGACCGGGATCGAGATGAGGTGGATCAGTGTGAGCGCCAAGCCGATTGGAAGGCCGGCGAACCCGGTGGCGGCACCCTTTGACGTGGTGCCGACGATAATCATCAAGAAGAACGTCAGCAGGAACTCAGCAAGCAAGCAGGATATCATTGAGTATTTGCTGGGGCTGAGGTCTCCATAACCATTGGAGGCAAATCCGGCAGGCGTCCAGTCGGCCTTGCCCGAAGCGATCAGGTAAAGTGCGGCTGAAGCCACCACGGCGGCAATTACCTGGACGACGACATAAGGAATGACGTGCTTGTTGGCGCAACGTCCGGCAGACCAGAGCCCGAGAGTGACGGCCGGATTAAAGTGGACGCCCGAGATGTGCCCAACGGCATAGGCCATGCTGAGCACGGTGAGCCCGAACGCAAACAAGACACCGAGAAAGCCGATGCCCAGTTGGGAAAAGCTGCATCCAACACAGCTGCACCGCAACCGCCGAATACGAGCCAGAACGTGCCTAGGAACTCCGCAACAAGGCAGAGCCGATGGCCAGGCTGCTCAGCCGACGTTCAAAGCCCAAGCCGCAAATTGCGCCTGTTCAATCCTGCTCATGAAAGCCAGCCTCGACCAAGGCCGCTAGGGCAGCCAAGGCGTCAGCGGCATCCGCCCCGGTGGCCCGCAGTTCAATGGCCGTGCCCTTGCCGGCGCCCAGCATCATGAGCCCCATGATCGACTGGGCCGATACGGCCTGGCCGTTCGCTTTCACCTCAATGGCAGCAGTGAACTGCTCGGCCAGTGTCACGAACTTGGCGGCAGCGCGGGCGTGCAGGCCGCGGCGATTGCGTATGGTCGCCTGCGCGACCAAGGGGGCAGCCGCCGCGCCGTCCATCGCCCGGTCTCGCTCAGCCTCTATCGACGCCGTTGACCTTGCAGCCATGCAGCACGTGGGAGGCGGCGGCGATGTATTTGCGCCCTGCCGCCTGGGCGCAATCCACGCACTCGCCCAGCGGCTGGCGGGACCGCACCTTGGCGAGCTTGACCAGCATCGGCAGGTTGACGCCGGCGATCACCTCGACCCCTGGCCGGTCCATCAGGGAGATGGCGAGGTTCGACGGCGTGCCGCCGAACATGTCGGTCAGCAGCACCACGCCGTGGCCGTCATCCACACTGCATATGCTGGCGTGGATGTCTCCGCGCCGCAGCTCCATGTCGTCCTCCGGGCCGATGCAAACGGTGGCCACCTGCTCCTGCGGGCCGACGACGTGTTCAAGCGCCAAGCGAAGCTCTTCCGCAAGGCGGCCATGGGAGACGAGGACAAGGCCAATCATGGTTCGCTTCAGGCTCCTTGCGCCCGGAGTGCGGCGGTCGGCAAGTTGCCCACCTTCTGCAGCTCCCGGTGCGTCGCCGTGACATGCCAGCCGTCAGCGCCCGCCTGGCACGACGCAACCATGCGGGCCGCCAACTTCTCGACGATGAAGACGGAACGATGCCGCCCGCCCGTGCAGCCAACGGCAATGGTCACGTATTTTTTTCCTTCCTGCACGAACCGTGGCAGGAGCAGTTGAAGCATGGACTCGATTTGGCCGAAGAACGCGTCAAAATCCGGGTCAGCAGCGATGTAGGCTGCCACGTCCGGCTCGGTTCCGGTCTTGCAGCGGAGATGGTGATCGTAGTGCGGGTTGCGCAAGAACCGCGCATCGAATACCAGGTCCGCCTCTCGCGGCAGGCCATGAGGATAGGCGAAGGACATCAAGGAGACTGTCAAGCCTAGCCGCTCGGAGGAGAAGCGGTTTTCCACCAGCCGGCGTAGGGCGGGCAGGGACGTATCAGAGGTGTCTATCACCAAGTCCGCTGCTTCGCGCAGGGGCGCAGTCAATGCGACCTCCTCCGTAATGCCATCCAACACCCGGCCGCCCGGCGCCAATGGATGTCGGCGCCGGGTCTCGGTGTAGCGGCGCAGCAAGGCGCCTTCGTCGGCTGAGGCGAACACAAGATCCAGCTGAATGCCTTGGTTGATACGCAGCCGCTCCATCGTGGACAGCACAGTGCAGGCGTCAAAGCCACGGCTGCGCGCGTCCAGCCCGATCGCGACCGCGCCCTCCCCACGGCTGACCAGCTCTTCCGTCAGCGTCAGCGGCGGATTGTCCACCGCTTCGTAGCCCATATCTTCCAGCACACGCAGGATGGATGACCGCCCCGCTCCGGCCAGACCTGTCACGAGCACGACCCGGCGGGGCGTCACGCAAATGCTCCCGTAACCTGGCGTACTCGACCGAGCGCGCAGTCCAGGGCTAGTGACACGCGCTGCACCGCCGAGGGGCAAGCTGGGTCGATCCGCACCAACGGCTGGCCACATCCGGCATGCACCGTGAGATGCGGCAGGCGCTCGCCCAGTCCCATCTCCACGGCAAGGACGATGGGCACTGACAGGACGTAAGGCAGGCAGACCAAGCCTAGGCCGCGGACTTCCAGCAACCCTGCCAATGCGGGCGGCACGGAGGCCGTGCCGTCTGTCAGGTCCACCCGGTCATCGGCAACGAGAGAGAAGCCATGGTCCAGCAGACGCAGCAAAAGACCTGACTTGCCGGACCCGGAGGGACCCAGCAGCAGCACACCATGCCCTTCCCGGGCAGCGCAGCTCGCATGGAATTGCATCAAGGCAGTGATGTGAACCGCCGCGTCCCATAAGGAAAGCGCCTTGTGAGCTGCAACGCGCCGCCAAACAGGCATGAATTCCAGGATCGGCCAAGCTTCATCATACAAGTCTAAGCGCTCGCAAAGTGTTACCATCTGTTGCTAAAGTGCCGCCATAGTTGTTGAGAAACTCTGGCCCGCAAATTTTTCCGGCTGGCCAACGGGGGTCCGCCGCTTCCTGCTGCGAGTGGGCCGGCCGAAACAGCGTTCCTGCAAACGGCGAAGGTGCGAGAACGACGCCATGACCGACCGAACACCTGAGGAACTGACCGAGGAAGAAGCCGCCGCCGAGCTGGAGCGTCTCGCTCAGGACATCGCTTATCACGATCAGTTGTACAATGCGCAGGATGCGCCGGAGATCACCGACGCTGAGTACGACGCGCTGCGCCGCCGTAACTCTGTCATCGAGGCCTGCTTTCCCGGCCTGATCCGTCCCGACAGCCCAGCCCACCGCGTGGGCGCCCAAGCCGCCAGCGGTTTTGCCAAGATCGTCCATCGCGTGCCTATGCTGAGCCTCGACAATGCGTTCAGCCGGGCGGATTTCGACGAGTTCTGTGCCCGCATCACCCGCTTTCTCGGCCTGAAAAACCCCACCCTGGCCTTCGTGGCGGAGCCCAAGATCGACGGCCTGTCCATCTCGCTTGCTTACGAGGCTGGCTACTTGGTCCATGGCGCCACGCGGGGGGACGGCACGGAAGGGGAGGACGTGACAGCCAACCTGCGCACCATGCCGGCCGTGCCGCAGCGCCTGCGCGGGCCGGCGCCGGCCCGCATCGAGATACGTGGCGAGGTGTTCATGACCAAGGCGGACTTCTTGGCCCTCAACGCCGCCCAGGTCGCCGCTGGGCTGAAGACCTATGCCAACCCGCGCAACTCCGCCGCCGGCAGCCTGCGCCAGTTGGACCCCAAGATTACTGCCGTCCGCCCGCTCGGTTTGTTTGCCTACGCGTTCGGCGACGCCAGTGGGTTGTCCGCACCGACCCACTGGGACTACCTCGCCCAACTGAAGGCCTGGGGCTTCGGCACCAGCCCGTTCAACGAGCGGGTGGACCAGTCCGGCGCGGAAGCGTTCCACGCCGCCATGGCTGCGCGCCGGGCCAGCCTGCCGTACGACATCGATGGCGTGGTGTACAAGGTCGACGACCTCGCCTTGCAGCGCCGCCTCGGCTTCGTCGGCCGCAGCCCGCGCTGGGCCACTGCGTGGAAGTTCCCTGCCGAGCGTGCCACCACACTGCTGGAGGACATCCTCGTCCAGGTCGGCCGCACCGGCTCGCTTACCCCCGTTGCGGCCTTGCAAGCCGTCAACGTGGGCGGCGTGCTCGTCACCCGCGCCACGCTGCACAACGAGGACCAGATCGCCCGCAAGGATGTGCGCGCCGGGGACACGGTGGAGCTGGAACGCGCCGGAGACGTGATCCCCCAGGTGCTCGGCCCCGTGCCCGGCACGCCGCGCGGCCCCTTGCCCTTCGCCATGCCGGACCACTGCCCCGCCTGCGGCAGCCTCGCCGTGCGCGCCGCCGGCGAGGTGGTGCGCCGCTGCACCGGGGGGCTGACCTGCCCGGCGCAGACCATCGAGCGCCTGGCCCACTTCGTCAGCCGCCTCGCCTTCGACATCGAGCATCTCGGCGAGCAGACCATCCGCGCCTTCCACACGGACAGCCTGATCGACGCTCCCGCGGACATCTTCCGCCTGCACGCGCACGAGGCGGCGATCGCGGCGCGGGAGGGCTGGGGCGTCACCAGCGCCGCCAACCTGGTCCGCTCCATCGAGTCCCGGCGCAGCATCGGGCTGTCTCGCTTCATCTACGCGCTCGGCATCCGCCGCATCGGCGAGGCCAACGCCAAGCTGCTCGCTCGGCATTATGGCACCCTACCCGAGTGGCGCGCCCAGATGCTGGCCGCCGCCGTGGTGGGTTCGGATGAGCGGCTGGCGCTGGGCAGCATCATGCGGGTGGGCAGCGCCATCGCCGACGAGCTGGTGGGGTTCTTCGCCGAGCCGCGCAACGTGGCGGTGCTGGATGACCTGGCCGCTGAGCTGACGGTGCAGCCTGAAACGGCCAAGGCGGAGGGGGCGCTGTCCGGCAAGCTGCTGGTGTTCACCGGCAGCCTCGCCACCATGACCCGGCCGGAAGCCAAGGCCCGGGCGGAGGCGATGGGCGCGCGGGTGACGGACAGCGTCTCGAAGAAGACCGACCTGGTGGTGCTGGGCGCGGACGCCGGGTCCAAGGCGAAAAAGGCGGCCGACCTGGGCGTGGCCACGGTGGATGAGGCCGGCTGGCGCGAGATCGCCGGGCTGGACGCGAGTTAGCTTGCTCGTCAGGCTGCGCTGTCCGCAAGATGGTTACGAAATACCGGAGTCTGCCTATGGATCGACGCGCCTTCCTCGCCGGGTCCGCCGTCGCGTTGGCCACTCCGGCCATCGCCCGCGCTGCCGGGCCGCGCGTGCTGCGCTTCATCCCGCAGGCGGACCTCACGGTGCTGGACCCGGTGTGGACCACCGCCTACGTCACCCGCAACCACGGCTTCGCGGTGTTCGACACGCTGTATGGCGTGGACAGCCGCTTCCGCCCCAGCCCGCAGATGGCGGCCGGCGCAGTGCGCAGCGCCAACGACACCGAATGGCGCATCGGCCTGCGCCCCGGCCTGCTGTTCCACGACGGCACCCCCCGTGCTGGCGCGGGACTGCGTGGCCAGCATCAAGCGCTGGGGCGTGCGGGACGCGTTCGGCCAAGCGCTGCTGGCCGCCACGGACGAGCTGTCGGCACCCGACGACCAGACCATCCTGTTCCGCCTGCGCCGCCCGTTCCCGTTGCTGCCGGACGCGCTGGGCAAGTGCGGCAGCAACATGTGCCCGATCATGCCCGAGCGCCTGGCCCTGACCGACCCGTTCACCCAGGTCACGGAGATGGTCGGCTCCGGCCCGTTCCGCTTCATGGCCAGCGAGCGCGTCGTCGGCTCCCGCGTGGCATACGAGCGGTTCGACCGCTACGTCCCGCTGCCCACCGGCACGCCCGACTGGACCAGCGGCCCCAAGGTGGCGAACTTCGACCGCATCGAGTGGCAGGTAGTCCCCGACCCGGCGACCGCGGCGGCGGCGTTGCAGGCCGGCGAGGTGGACTGGTGGGAGAACCCGCTGCCCGACCTGCTGCCCATGCTGCGCCGCACCCAGGGCGTGAGCGTGGTCAACCCCAACCCGACCGGCCAGATCCCGGTGCTGCGGATGAACCAGCTGCACCCGCCGTTCGACAACCCCGCCATCCGCCGCGCCCTGCTCTCCGCCGTGGACCAGATGGATTTCCTGACCGCCGTGGTGGGCGAGGACCCGGCGCTGAAGCACGTCCCCGCCGGCTTCTTCACCCCCGGTGCCGCCATGGCGAGCGACGCCGGCATGGGCGCGCTGCACGCCAAGCCCGACGTGCCCGCCGCCGCCAAGGCGATCCGCGACGCCGGCTACCGCGGCGAGCCTGTGGCGCTGCTGGCCCCGACCGACTTCCCGATCCTGAAGGCGCTGGCCGACGTGGGCGCGGACCTGATGCGGCGCGTAGGGCTGAAGGTGGACTATCAGGCGATGGACTGGGGCAGCTTGGTGCAGCGTCGCGCCAGCAAGGCCCCGCCGAATGCGGGCGGCTGGAGCGTGTTCCACACTTTCTGGGACGGCGCGGACATGCTGACGCCGGCCACCAACGTGATGCTGCGCGGCAATGGCGGTGCCGCCGCTCCGGGCTGGCCGAGCAGCCCGGCGATTGAAGCCTTGCGGGATCAATGGCTGGCGGCGGCGGACGAGGCGGAGCAGAAACGGCTGGCGGCGGAGATGCAGGCGCGGGCGGTTGTGGATGTGCCGTATGTGGCGTTGGGGCTGGTGTTGG
>CAXTTH010000023.1:2293-14060 GCA_964247035.1 uncultured Acetobacteraceae bacterium | reverse complement strand
CCCGGCGGCGGCCAGGCGGCGGACGGCGTGGAACAGGAAAGTGCCGGAGCCGCACGCCGGGTCCAGCACGCGCTGCTGGAGCGGGTCATCGACTGCGGCGGCGACCACGCGGCCGGCGAGCCAGTCCGGCGTGTAGTATTCGCCGAGGTCGTGGCGCTGCTCGGGATCGACCAGGCTTTCGTAGAGCACCTTCAGCACGTCGGTCTGCACGTCATTCAGGCGGAAGCGGGCGGTCTGCTGGGCGACCTGGCGGACCAGCGCCGCGCCGTCCGGGTGGCGCAGCGGCCAGTCGAAGAAGTCCGCCTCCACCGCGCCGAGGATGCCTTCGTCGGCGAGGGCGACGCCGGAGAGCAGCCTCGCCGGGTCATCGACGGGCAGGCTCAGCACGCGGGCGGCGATGGCTTTGACCACGGTGGCCAGGTACGTGTGCTGGAGGAAGAGGCTGTCGTCGCCCACTTCCTCGCCGTAGGCCTCGCGCAGCAGGCCGTCCCACAGGTCTCGCTTGAGGCGCACCTCCGGGTCGGCGCCGAGGGTGGCCCACAGCGCCTCCAGCGCCATGCGGGCGCGGCCGAAGGTCATGCTGGCGCGGCCGAACGCCTGGGCCACGGCGCGGGCCTCGGGCAGCAGGTCCGGCCGGTCGGACAGCAGCGGCTCCAGCCAGGCCATCAGCTCGTCGGGGCGGTCGGGGTCAGTGTGGTAGGCGCCGACCTGGTGCAGCGCGCCGTTCCGCAGGACGTAGGCGCGGAACTCCGCGCCGTCGGTGGCGAGGCCGGTGACGGGGCGGGGGCTGCGGGAGCGGGCGGCGGCGTCGGCCAGGTAGGCGGGCAAGCGGGCCGCCACGTCGCCGATCTCGCGGCGCAGGTCGCTTTTCAGCTCGATGACGACGGCGCCCCAGAGCGTGTCGATGCGGCCGCTGCCGTCGAGCAGGTAGACCTCGTGGCTGATCTCGCTGTACGGCGCGCCGAAGCCGGAGCGGAGCAGCTCGGTGACGTGGCCGCGCAGCGCCTCGTGCCGCGGGCGGGCGGCGATGGCGCGGACGAGTTCGGGCAGCCTGTCGCGTCGCCAGCTCACGCTGGGGATGATGCGCGAGGCCGCGGGTTCCGCCAAGGTGGCGCGACTCGGCGGGGGATTGCTAGGGATGCGGCATGGCGACGATGCAAGCGGACCTGTTCGGACCTGCGCCTTCGGCCCCCGCGGGGCCGAGCGAGGAGGTGGTGGCGATGGTGCGCGCCCGGCTGCACGCGGCGCTGGCGCTGGTGCGCGGCGCGGAGGCGATGCCGTGGGGGGACTTGCTGTCGGTCATCCGGGAGGACAACGCGTTCCGCTCCGGCAAGGCGCTGCTGCCGCCGGAAGAAGGGGCGGCGCTGTGGGCGGAGTTCGATGCGGAGATGGACCGGCTGTACGCGGTGATGAACGAAGGGTTGGAGCTAGATTTGGGGTAATGGCTTGGCGGCGCGCCGGGGCGGTCATGGCTTGCTTTGCAAGGCGGGGGCCGGGAATGCCTCGGCAGGCCGGCTAAGCCGCATCAACCCTGACTGCTCGACCAAGTGCGTGGCGCAGCACGGCATTGACCTGGGATCGCCAGCCGGTGCCAGCCTGACTTTATTGCCTGCAAAAGCCCTTGCATCTTCCAACGTGGCTGAGGCCAGGACTGGCGCATCACCTGAATCAGTCTGTCAGGTGAACCAGGCTTGTTCTTCGGCGTGGGCGTGCCTCATTAATCGGCAAAGCTCAATCCACGGTGCTTGAGCGTCTCAGCCCGCTTCGCCGGTCGAAGCCCATGTCCACTGGCGCAGCACGCCGGCCCTTCCGTCGCTTGAAGGGCCGGCGACACCGCCTTGCCTACTCCGCCGCCTGCCGCCCGGTGAGCTGCGGCGTCTCCGCCGGGCCTGGCGCCACGCGGGACTGGTCCCGCCGGGCCGCGACCTGGCGTAGCTTGTTCATCACGCTGCCCGTGCCCGCCGGGATCAGGCGGCCCACGATCACGTTCTCCTTCAGCCCGTTCAGCGTATCGACCTTGCCCGCCGTGGCGGCCTCGGTCAGCACCCGCGTCGTCTCTTGGAAGGAGGCGGCGCTGATGAAGCTGTGGGTCTGCAAGCTGGCCTTGGTAATGCCTTGCAGCACCGGCGTCGCCACCGCAGGCCGGTCGTCGGCTTGCAGCTTGGCGTTCTCGGCGTCGAACTCGATGCGGTCCACCTGCTCGCCGGTCAGGAACGTGGTGTCGCCGGGCTCGGTGATCTCGACCTTCTGCAGCATCTGGCGAACGATCACCTCGATGTGCTTGTCGTTGATCTTCACGCCCTGCAGCCGGTACACGTCCTGGATTTCGTTGACCAGGTAGTCGCTCAACGCCTCCACGCCCAGCACGCGCAGGATGTCGTGCGGCACGCGGGGGCCGTCCACCAACGGGTCGCCGCGGCGGACGAAGTCGCCCTCCTGCACCGAGACGTGCTTGCCCTTGGTGATGAAGGCCTCGCTTTCCTCGCCGGTCTCGTCGTTCTTGACGATAATGCGGCGCTTGGCCTTGTAGTCCTTGCCGAACTCCACCCGGCCGTCGATCTCGGCGATGACCGCGTTGTCCTTCGGCTTGCGCGCCTCGAACAACTCGGCCACGCGGGGCAGGCCGCCGGTGATGTCGCGCGTCTTGCTACCCTCGCGCGGGATGCGGGCCAGCACGTCGCCGGCATGCACCACGGCGCCGTTCTCCACCGAGAGGATGGAGTCGGGGTTGAGGAAGTAGCGCGCCTCCGCCCCGTTCGGCAGCTTCAGCACGTCGCCCTTCTCGTCCTTGAGCTGCAAGCGGGGCCGCAGATCGACGCCCTTGGTCATCTGCTTGTAGTCAACCACCACCTTGGAGGTGAGGCCGGTGACCTCGTCCACCTTCTCGATCAGCGTCACGCCGTCCAGCAGGTCGAGGTACTCGACCGTGCCAGCGCGTTCCGTGATGATCGGCAGGGTGTAGGGGTCCCACTCCGCCAGCTTCTGCCCGCGGGTGACGGCCTGGCCGTCGTCGGACAGCAGGCGCGCGCCGTAGGGCACACGGAAGCGGGCACGCTCGCGGCCCTTGTCGTCCGTGAGCACGATCTCGCAATTGCGCGACATCACGACCTGGACCTTGGCGCTGTTCTCCACCACCACGCGGTTCTTCAGCGAGATGCTGCCGTCATGGCTGGCCTCCACGTTGGAGACCTCGGCGCCGCGCTGGGCTGCGCCGCCGATGTGGAAGGTGCGCATGGTGAGCTGGGTGCCGGGCTCGCCGATCGACTGGGCGGCGATCACGCCCACCGCCTCGCCGATGTTGACCGGGGTTCCCCGCGCCAGGTCACGGCCGTAGCAGTGGCCGCAGACGCCGACCGCTGCCTCGCAGGTGAGGACGGAGCGGATCTTCACCTGCTCCACCCCGGCCCGCTCGATCAGCTCGGCCTGCGTCTCCTCGATCAGCGTGTTGTTCGGCACGATGACGGCACCGGTGACGGTGTCGATCACGTCCTCGGCCGTGGTGCGGCCCAGGGTGCGCTCGGACAGGGAGGCCACCACTTCGCCGCCGTCCATGACGGGGCGGACGGTGAGGCCGCGCTGGGTGCCGCAATCTTCCTCGTGGATGATGCAGTCCTGCGCCACGTCCACGAGCCGCCGGGTCAGGTAGCCGGAGTTCGCGGTCTTGAGCGCGGTGTCGGCCAGGCCCTTGCGGGCGCCGTGGGTGGAGTTGAAGTACTCCAGCACGGTCAGGCCTTCCTTGAAGTTGGCGATGATCGGCTGCTCGATGATCTCGCCGGAGGGCTTGGCCATCAGGCCGCGCATCCCCGCCAACTGCCGCATCTGCGCCGGCGAGCCGCGCGCGCCGGAGTGGGACATCATCCACACGGAGTTGGTGGGGACACCTACCTCCTGCTTGCTGATCTCCTTCATCATGGCGCTGGCCACCTCGTCGGTGCAGCGGGACCAGCTATCGACCACCTTGTTGTAGCGCTCGCCGGCGGTGATCAGCCCATCCTGGTACTGCTGCTCGAACTCCTTGACCTCGTCCTTGGTCTTGCCGATCAGCTCCCACTTGTTGTCCGGGATGATCAGGTCGTCCTTGCCGAACGACAGCCCAGCCTTGGCGGCCTGGCCGAAACCCAGGCCCATCAGCCGGTCGGCGAAGATCACGCATTCCTTCTGGCCGCAGTGGCGGTACACCGCGTCGATCACGTCGGAGACGTTCTTCTTGGTCAACTGGCGGTTGATGAGGCTGAACGGCACCGCCGGGTGCTTGGGCAGGATCTGCGCGATCAGCATGCGGCCCGGCGTGGTGGCAACGAGCGACCGCACCCGGTTGCCGTCCGCGTCCACGGTGTCGTAGCGGGCGCGGATCTTGTCGTGCAGGTGCACGGCACCGGCGCTGAGCGCGAACTCGATCTCGCCGATGGTGCCGAACGCCGGGCAGTCGTTGTCCGCGGCCACGCGGAACTCGGCCGTCTCCAGGCTCATGTAGTAGAGCCCGAGCACGATGTCCTGGCTCGGCACGATGATCGGCTTGCCATTGGCCGGGCTGAGGATGTTGTTGGTGCTCATCATCAGCACGCGGGCCTCCAACTGCGCCTCCAGGCTGAGCGGCACGTGGACCGCCATCTGGTCGCCATCGAAGTCCGCATTGAAGGCGGTGCAGACCAGCGGGTGAAGCTGGATCGCCTTGCCCTCGATCAGCACCGGCTCGAACGCCTGGATGCCGAGGCGGTGCAGAGTGGGCGCGCGGTTGAGCATCACCGGGTGCTCGCGGATGACCTCCTCCAGGATGTCCCAGACCTCGGGACGCTCCTTCTCCACCATGCGCTTGGCGGCCTTGATGGTGGTGGCGTGGCCGTACTTCTCCAGTTTGGAGTAGATGAACGGCTTGAACAGCTCGAGCGCCATCTTCTTGGGCAGGCCGCACTGGTGCAGCTTCAGCTCGGGGCCGACCACGATGACCGAACGGCCGGAGTAGTCCACCCGCTTGCCCAGCAGGTTCTGCCGGAAGCGGCCCTGCTTGCCCTTCAGCATGTCGGACAGCGACTTCAACGGGCGCTTGTTGGCGCCGGTGATGGCGCGGCCGCGGCGGCCGTTGTCGAACAGCGCGTCCACTGACTCCTGGAGCATGCGCTTCTCGTTGCGCACGATGATGTCCGGCGCGCGCAGCTCGATCAGCCGCTTCAGGCGGTTGTTGCGGTTGATGACCCGGCGATACAGGTCGTTCAAGTCGGAGGTGGCGAAGCGCCCGCCATCAAGCGGAACCAGGGGCCGCAGCTCGGGCGGGATCACCGGCACGACGTCGAGGATCATCCACGCCGGCTGCGCGCCGCTCTCGCCGAACGCCTCGATCAGCTTGAGGCGCTTGACCAGCTTCTTGCGCTTGGCTTCGGAGTTGGTCTCCTTCAGCTCGGCGCGCAGGCGGACCTTGTCGGCCTGGATGTCAATGCCGGTCAGGATTTGCTTGATGGCTTCCGCGCCGATGCCGTAGCGGAACTCGTCGCCGAACTCGTCCTGCTTGGCTTCCAGCATGTCCTCGGTCAGAAGCTGGTGCAGCTTCATGTCGGTGACGCCGGGGTCGAGCACGACGTAGCTCTCGAAGTACAGGATCTTCTCAAGCTCCTTCAGCGTCAGGTCGACCATCAGGCCGATTCGGCTGGGCAGGCTCTTGAGGAACCAGATGTGCGCCACCGGCGAGGCCAGCTCGATGTGACCCATGCGCTCGCGCCGCACCTTTTGCAGCGTGACCTCCACGCCGCACTTCTCGCAGATGATGCCGCGGAACTTCATCCGCTTGTACTTGCCGCACAAGCACTCGTAGTCCTTGATCGGCCCGAAGATGCGGGCGCAGAACAGCCCGTCCCGCTCCGGCTTGAAGGTGCGGTAGTTGATAGTCTCCGGCTTCTTGATCTCGCCGTAGGACCAGGAGCGAATTTGCTCCGGGGAGGCCATCTGGATCTTGATCTGGTCAAAGGTCGCGGCAGCGCCGGCCTGGCCGAGAATTTTCATCAGCTCGTTCATGCGAACCTCCTAAGAACAGGCCAGGGCTCTGCCCTGGACCCGGCAAAGTGCAATCGCCCTTTGCAAACCCTTATGCATAGGTGTCCAGAGGACGCCCCTCTTTGGAAGAGTTGGCCTCTGGCGGGATCGAGGGGCAGAGCCCCTCGCCTTACGCAACGGTGTCCAAATCGACGTTCAGACCAAGGCTCTTCAGTTCCTTGACCAGCACGTTGAAGCTTTCCGGGATGCCGGCCTCGAAGTTGTCCTGCTCGCGCACGATCGCCTCGTAGACCTTGGTGCGGCCGGACACGTCGTCTGACTTCACCGTCAGCATCTCCTGCAAGGTGTAGGCTGCACCATAAGCTTCGAGCGCCCACACCTCCATCTCGCCGAACCGCTGCCCGCCGAACTGCGCCTTGCCGCCCAGCGGCTGCTGGGTGACGAGCGAGTATGGCCCGATCGAGCGCGCGTGGATCTTGTCGTCCACCAAGTGGTGCAGCTTGAGCATGTAGATGTAGCCGACCGTCACCTTGCGCTCGAAGATCTCCCCCGTGCGCCCGTCGGTCAGCGACACCTGGCCGGACGTGGCGAGCCCGGCCTTGGTCAGCATGCCCTCGATGTCGGACATGCGCGCGCCGTCGAATACTGGCGTTGCGATCGGGATGCCCTTCTTCAAGTTGTCGGACAGCTCCATCAACTGGTCGTTGTTCATCGGCTCGATCTGCTCGGCGAACTCCTGCTCGCCGTAGATGTCCCTCAAGCGGTCAAGCAGCGCCTGCCGGTGCTCGCCGGTCCGGCGATACTCCTCCACCAGCTCGCCCACCTGGCGGCCGAGGTTGGCGCAGGCCCAGCCCAGGTGCGTCTCCAAGATCTGCCCCACGTTCATCCGGCTCGGCACGCCGAGCGGGTTGAGCACGAGGTCGATCGGCGTGCCGTCCTCCAGGAAAGGCATGTCCTCCAGCGGCGTCACCCGGGAGACCACGCCCTTGTTGCCGTGGCGGCCGGCCATCTTGTCGCCGGGCTGCAGCTTGCGCTTCACCGCGACGAACACCTTGACCATCTTCATTACGCCGGGCGGCAGCTCGTCGCCGCGTTGCAGCTTCTCCACCTTGCCGTCGAAGCGCGCCACGATCCTGGCCACCGCCACGTCGAACTCGCGCTTCAAGGTCTCGATCTCGGCCATCACCGAGTCGTCCTGCACAGCGATGTTGCGCCAGTTGCCGCGGCTGTACTCGCTCAGCACCTCGACCGTCAACTCCGTGCCGGCCTTGATACCCTTGAACCCGCCGGCAGCCTTGCGGCCCAGCAGCTTCTCCTGCAACCGGTTGCCGAACGAACGCTCCTGGATCGCGCGCTCGTCGTCGCGGTCCTTGGCCAGCCGCTCGATCTCGGCGCGCTCGATCGCCATGGCGCGCTCGTCCTTGTCCACGCCGCGCCGGCTGAACACCCGCACGTCCACGATGGTGCCGGTGACGCCGGGAGGCAGCTTGAGCGAGGTGTCCCGCACGTCGGACGCCTTCTCGCCGAAGATGGCGCGGAGCAGCTTCTCCTCCGGCGTCATCGGGCTCTCGCCCTTCGGCGTCACCTTGCCGACCAGGATGTCGCCCGGGTTCACCTCGGCACCGACGTACACGATGCCCGCCTCGTCGAGGTTCTTGAGCGACTCCTCGCCGACGTTGGGGATGTCGCGGGTGATCTCCTCCTGGCCCAGCTTGGTGTCGCGCGCCATGACCTCGAACTCCTCGATATGGATCGAGGTGAACACGTCGTCGCGCGCGATGCGCTCGCTGATGAGGATGGAGTCCTCGAAGTTGTAGCCGTTCCAGGGCATGAACGCGCACAGCACGTTGCGGCCCAGCGCCAGCTCGCCCAGCTCCGTGCTCGGCCCGTCGGCGATGATGTCGCCGCTGGCCACGCGATCGTTCACCCGGACCAGGGGGCGCTGGTTGATGCAGGTGGACTGGTTGGAGCGCATGTACTTGCGCAACCGGTAGATATCCACGCCGGCCGTGGCGCCGTCCTCGCCGGAGGCCCGCACCACGATACGCGCGCCGTCGATCTGGTCCACCACGCCCGCCCGGCGGGCGATGATGGTGGCGCCGGAGTCCCGCGCCACCGCGGCCTCCATGCCTGTGCCCACCAGCGGCGCGTCGGCACGGATCAGCGGCACCGCCTGGCGCTGCATGTTGGAGCCCATCAGCGCCCGGTTGGCGTCGTCGTTCTCCAGGAACGGGATCAGCGCCGCGGCCACCGACACCAGTTGGCGCGGCGACACGTCCACTGCCGTCACGTCCTCCGGCTTGACCAGCCGGAAGTCGCCGCGGTTGCGGACCGAAACCAGCTCCTGGCTGAAATGGCCCGTCTCGTCAGTCGGCGCGTCGGCCTGCGCCACGACCAGGCGCTCCTCCTCCATGGCGGAGAGGTACTTCCAGCCGTCCTGCACCGTGCCGTCCTTCACCAGGCGGTACGGAGTCTCGATGAAGCCGTACTTGTTCACCTTGGCGTAGGTGGCCAGGCTGTTGATGAGGCCGATGTTCGGCCCCTCCGGCGTCTCGATCGGGCAGATGCGGCCGTAATGCGTCGGGTGCACGTCGCGCACCTCGAACCCGGCGCGCTCCCGGGTCAGCCCGCCCGGCCCGAGCGCGGACAGGCGGCGCTTGTGCGTGACCTCGCTCAGCGGGTTGGTCTGGTCCATGAACTGGCTCAGCTGCGAGGAACCGAAGAACTCGCGCACCGCCGCCGCCGCCGGCTTGGCGTTGATCAGGTCGTGCGGCATCACCGTGTCGATGTCCACGGAGCCCATGCGCTCGCGGATGGCGCGCTCCATGCGGAGCAGGCCGACGCGGTACTGGTTCTCCATCAGCTCGCCCACCGAGCGCACCCGACGGTTGCCGAGGTTGTCGATGTCATCGATCGTGCCGCGGCCATCCTTCAGCTCGCACATGGTCTTGGCGGTGCGCAGGATGTCCTCCTTGCGCAGGGTGCGGACCGTGTCGGCCACCTCGACGCCCAGCCGCATGTTCATCTTGACGCGGCCCACGGCCGAGAGGTCATAGCGGCTCTCGTCGAAGAACAGGCCGCGGAACAGCGCCTCGGCGGTCTCCGGGGTCGGCGGCTCGCCAGGGCGGATGACGCGATAGATGTCGGTCAGCGCATCCTCGCGGTTGCTATTCTTGTCCACCGCCAGCGTGTTACGTATCCAGGCGCCGTTCGACTGGTCGATCGCCAGGGTCGGCAGCATGGTGATGCCGGCCTCCTCGATGGCCGCCAGGCGCGCCTCGGCCAGCTCCTCGCCGGCGTCGGCGTAGATCTCGCCGGTCTCCTCGTTCACCAGGTCGATGGCGACGTAGCGGCCGAGCAGGTCGGCGCGGCCGACCAGCACCGTCTTGGTGTTCTCGGCGATCTTGCGGGCGCTGCGGTTGTTCAGCTTGGCGCCGGCCGGAGCCACCTCCTGGCCGGTGTCGGCGTCGGTCAACGCCTCGGCCAGGGTGATGCCACGGTAGGCCTCGGGGTCGAACGGACGCGCCCAGCCCTTCGGCGTCCGGGTGAACGGCACCTGGCCGTAGAAGAAGCCCAGGATCTCCTCGGCGTCCATGCCGCGGATCTCGGGAATGTCAATCGGCTCGCCCTTGGCGGCGCGCGCCGCGCGCAGCTCGTCGGTGGCGATGTTGTCCAGCGCGTAGAACAGCGTGGTGATCGGCAGCTTGCGCTTGCGGTCGATGCGGACGTACACGAGGTCCTTGCTGTCGAACTCGAAGTCCAGCCAACTGCCGCGGTAGGGGATGACGCGGGCGGTGAACAGGAACTTGCCGCTGCTGTGCGTCTTGCCCTTGTCATGGTCGAAGAACACGCCGGGCGAACGGTGCATCTGGCTGACGATGACGCGCTCGGTGCCGTTGATGATGAAGGTGCCGTTATCCGTCATCAGGGGCATGTCGCCCATGTAGACGGGCTGCTCCTTGATGTCGCGGATCGACTTGGCGCCGGTGTCCTCGTCCAGGTCCCACACGATCAGCCGCAGAGTCACCTTCAGCGGGGCGGCGAAGGTCATGCCGCGCTGGATGCACTCCTCCACGTCGTATTTCGGCTCTTCCAGCTCGTAATCCACGAACTCCAGCCGGCCGCGCCCGGCGAAGTCGTCGATCGGGAACACGGACTTGAACACTTCCTGCAAGCCCGTCTGAGTACGGCTGTCCGGCAGCGTGGCCATCTGCAGGAACGCCTCGTAGGACGAGCGCTGCACGTCGATCAGGTTGGGCATCGACGCCACTTCAGGAATGCGGCCAAAGCTCTTGCGGATGCGCTTCTGGCCGGTGAAGGACTTGGTAATCGCGTTCATGCCGATCCTTGCCTACTGGCCAGGCGACGCCTGGCGTGTCATCGTCCGCCAGGGATGGCCCGGCGGGGGCAGTTGCGGCCGTTTCCGTAGCCGCGTAACGGGAGAGGGGCGGGAACCGCCTTGGATTCCCGCCCTTTCCAACTCAGTGCCTTACGCCGGGGCGCAAGGCGGGCGAACGCTACTTGATCTCGACAGTGGCACCCTGGTCCTCAAGCTGCTTCTTCAGCTTCGCGGCCTCGTCCTTGGTGACGCCTTCCTTCACGGGCTTCGGCGCGGCCTCGACGAGGTCCTTGGCTTCCTTCAGCCCGAGCGACGTGATCGCGCGGACTTCCTTGATGACGTTGATCTTCTTGTCGCCCGTCTTGGCGAGGATGACGGTGAACTCCGTCTGCTCTTCGACCGGGGCAGCCGCCACGGCGGCACCACCGCCGCCAGCCGCGGCGGCAGCGACGGGAGCCGCGGCGGAGACGCCCCACTTCTCCTCAAGCAGCTTGCTCAGCTCAGCCGCTTCCAGAACGGTGAGGCTGGAAAGCTCGTCGACGATCTTGGTTAGGTCAGCCATTCTGTTAAATCCTAGATGAGTGTCTGGTCGGTTCCGTGCAAGCCCGGCGCCTTGGCCGGGCCGATCCTGTGCGGCTAGGCCGCCTCCGCCTGGTCCGGCGTCCCTTGCGGGTCACCATCCTTGTTGGCATAGGCCCCCAAGACCCTTGCGAGCTGCGCGCCGGGCGCCTGCAACACGCCGGCGATCCGAGTCGCCGGGGCAGCGATCAGCCCCACGATCTTGGCGCGCAGCGCGTCCAGGCTCGGCAGTTCGGCAAGCGCCTTGACCCCATCCGCATTCAGCGTCTGGGTTCCTAGCGCACCGCCGATCAAGACGAGCTTCTCGTTGGTCCTGGCGAACTCGACAGCCACCTTCGCCACCGCCACCGGGTCCATCGACCACGCGAGCGCGGTCGGTCCCTTCAGCATGGGCTTGATGCCGCCGAACGGGGTCCCATCCAAGGCGAGGGTGGCCAGCCGGTTCTTCGCGACCTTGAAGGTCGCGCCCGCCGCTCGCATCCGGGTCCGCAGCACCGTCACCTCGGCAACCGTCAACCCCTTGTTCTGGGTGACGACCACCATGGACGTGGCTGCGAACACGTTGGCGAGGGAGGCCACGAACTCCCGCTTCTCCGTACGGTCCAATGCCGCTCTCCGTCGGTAGCCCCGCGCGTTTGGACCGCGTGAGGCCAGTTGCCCTTTGAGGCTGACTACGAGCCAGCCCCGGTTCGCCTGTCCATTCAGCCGGAACCGCCAGAGACCTTGCGATCTCGGGCCTTCCCGTCTCCTGCGCGCGGGCCGAAGCCCATTACGCCCATAGGGCACGTGCACTCTCGGACAGGTCTCGGCGGGCGGGCGCCGCCCCCAGCCCCCGGGGGGGCGCCCCCCCCCGCGGAGTGGGTG
>CAXTTH010000023.1:0-2283 GCA_964247035.1 uncultured Acetobacteraceae bacterium | reverse complement strand
CCACTCGCGCCCCGGCCTCGGCGGCGCCGACCCGCCGCCTGCCCGCCGGGCCTAAAGGCCCGGCGTATTTCGTCAGCGACCGCCAAACGGCGGCGCTCAGCCAGCCAGACTCGCCACGTCGATGCGGATGCCCGGGCCCATGGTAGAGGACAGGGCGGCCTTTTGCAGGTAGATGCCCTTGGCGCCGGTCGGCTTGGCCTTCTGCACGGCATCGACCAGGGTGCGGATGTTCTGCACCAGCTTGTCGTCCTCGAAGCTTGCCTTGCCGATGCCGGCGTGGATGATGCCGGCCTTCTCGGCGCGGAACTCCACCTGGCCCGACTTGGCCGCCATCACGGCGTCCTTCACGTTCATGGTCACCGTGCCGAGCTTGGGGTTCGGCATCAGCCCACGCGGGCCGAGGATCTTGCCCAGGC
The DNA here is from genome assembly GCA_964247035.1 of uncultured Acetobacteraceae bacterium. Classification (GTDB taxonomy): domain Bacteria; phylum Pseudomonadota; class Alphaproteobacteria; order Acetobacterales; family Acetobacteraceae; genus LMUY01. The sequence continues at coordinate 1,867 of CAXTTH010000023.1, read as the reverse complement.
GGCCCACCAGCGCCATCATGTCCGGCGTGGCGATGCAACGGTCGAACTGGATGTCGCCGGCCTGCACCTTCTCGGCCAGGTCCTCGGCCCCCACCACGTCGGCCCCGGCTTCCGTCGCCTCGGCGGCCTTCACGTTGCGGGCGAACACGCCGATGCGCAGCGTCTTGCCAGTGCCGTTCGGCAGGGAGATCAGCCCGCGCACCATCTGGTCGGCATGGCGCGGGTCGATGCCGAGGTTCATCGAGAACTCGACCGTCTCATCGAACTTGGCCTTGGCGTTGCTCTTGATGAGCGCCACCGCCTCCGGGAGGGTGTAGAGCCTGCTACGGTCTATGGTGGCCTTGGCGGCGGCCAGGCGCTTGTCGTGTGCCATGGGTTCAGCCCTCCACCACGGTCAGGCCCATCGAGCGGGCGGAGCCGGTCAGCATGCGCACGGCAGCGTCCACGTCGCCGGCGTTCATGTCCTTCATCTTGGTCTCGGCGATCTCGCGCAGCTGCGACACCGACACCCGGCCGACGGCCGCACCCTTGCCCGGCGTCGTGGTGCCCTTGGTGATGCCGGCCGCCTTCTTGAGGAAGTAGGTGTTCGGCGGGGTCTTGGTGATGAAGGTGAAGGTGCGGTCACCGAAGGCCGTGATCACGACCGGGATCGGCATCCCGGGCTCCATGGTCTGGGTCAGCGCATTGAACTCCTTGCAGAACTGCATGATGTTCAATCCGCGCTGGCCGAGCGCCGGGCCAACTGGCGGGGACGGGTTAGCCTTGCCCGCCGGGATCTGCAGCTTCACGTAGCCGACGATCTTCTTAGCCATGCCCTGGCTCCTTCGTGCCCAGGGACCGCGGTGCAAACAGCTCCGCCGGCGCAGCGATGCGCCCGGAGCTTCCCGCGTTCCGAATGAAGAGCGCGGTCTAGAGGCACGAGCAAGCTCTGTCCAGCGCTTTCTGCCAACCCTGACTATTTCGTTGCTAAACCGTGAAGGATATCCTATGGCTGCGTCCGCAGAGGGTGCAGATTGACACGAGGCGATCATGAGCAAGCTGACTGACCGTGCAAGGTTTCGGCAGCACGGCCCCACAGTCCCGCGCAGCCTGTCCATCTATGTGACGCTGCTCGTCATGGCCTTGGCGGCGGCCACGGTGATGGAGATGGACGCCTGGACGAACGAGTGAGCGACGGGGGCGAAGCCCCGATGCTCGCTTGGCAGCCTCAGGTCATCAGCTCGATCAGGAACGGCCCGCTGCGGCCGTTCGCCGCCGCCAGCAGCTCGCCGAAGCGCTCCATCGTCTCCGCCCGTGCGCTCTCGACCCCCATGCCCTCGGCGATGCGTCGCCAGTCCAGGTCGGGATTGCCGATGTCCATCATGTCGAGCGCGGTGCGGCCCGGGTTCGCGCCGACGCCGGCCAGCTCGCCGAGCAAGATTTGGTACTTGCGGTTGGAGAAGATGATCGTCGTCACGTCCAGCCTCTCGCGCGCCTGGGTCCACAGCGCCTGCACCGTGTACATGGCCGAGCCGTCCGCCTGCAGCGTGATGACCCGGCGGCCCGGCGCGCCCACCGCGGCCCCGGTCGCCAGCGGCAGGCCGTCGCCGATGGCGCCTCCCGTGAGCTGCAGCCAGTCATGCGGCGCGGCGCCCCGGGTGCAGGGGAACAGCCCGCGGCCGAAGGTGATGCTCTCGTCCACGACGATGGCGCCCTCCGGCATCAGCGCCCCCACGGTCTGCGCCATCGCCTCGGACGAGATGGCGCCGCGGGCCACCTGCGGCTTCTCCGCCGTTGGCGCCGGCGCGGGGCGGGCGCCGCGGGGGCCGCGCCCCACCCGGGTGGACCCCCATGCCGGGCCGTATGCCGGCCAGCGCGCCCTGGTGTT